>NZ_JBPNXF010000009.1:0-282934 GCF_051207495.1 Klebsiella sp. K-3
TTTCGCATGTGGCACCGCCGTCCTTCCCGGGGTCGGCATAAATGC
Organism: Klebsiella sp. K-3; assembly: GCF_051207495.1. NCBI lineage: Bacteria > Pseudomonadati > Pseudomonadota > Gammaproteobacteria > Enterobacterales > Enterobacteriaceae > Klebsiella > Klebsiella sp. K-3. Next base: position 46 of record NZ_JBPNXF010000009.1, read on the forward strand.
CTCGCCCGGGCTACCCATCCCACAGGCCGCACCACCAGTACCCCGTCCAGGCGCAGCGCCGCCGGGAAAAAACGAAGCTAATCCTCTTCCATCCGCTGATACTCTTCGCTGAGATAATCCACCAGCGCTCTGACGGAAGGTAATAAACCACGCCGCGAGGCGAACACCGCATGAATGACTTCCCGACGTGGTTGCCACTCATCAAGCACGATTTCCAGCTCCCCTGACGCCAGCTGATCGCGCACCATTAATAAAGGAAGTTGAACCACGCCAACGCCCGCCATGGCCGCCTCGCGCAGCGCCAGCATATCGCTGGTCACCATCCGCGGGGTGAAATAAACCTCGGCTCGCGCCCCCTCCGGGCCGGTCAGCTGCCATTTATGCTGATGTTTTCCGGCGCCAATACTTAGCCCCGGCCAGGTACTCAATTCCGCCGGCGCCTGTGGGCGCCCAAGCCGAGCGATCAGCGCCGGACTCGCCACCAGGCGATGACCGCGATCGGCCAACACCCGCATGACCAGGTCGCTATCTTCAAATGGCCTTGGCCGCACGCGGATGGCCACGTCAACCCCCTCGCCCACCACATCCACCCGCCGATTGGTGGCTTCCAGATGCAGCGTTACTCCAGGGTATCGCACCATAAAGCGTGCCAGCATCGGGCCAACATGGGCATGCAGCAGGGTTACCGGGCAGGTGAGCTTGACGCTGCCGCGCGGTTCAGATTGCAGCGTTTCTACCGCCTGATGCGCCGCTTCGGCTTCTATCAACATCGCCTTGCAATGTTGGTAGAAAGTTTGGCCGACTTCCGTGACGGCGAACTGTCGGGTGGTTCGTTGAATCAGGCGCACGCCCAAGCGTTCTTCCAGTTGCGCAATGCGGCGGCTGAGTTTGGATTTAGGCTGGTCGAGCGCCCGACCGGCAGCGGCAAAACCGCCATGGTCTACCACCTGAACAAACCAGGCCAGGTCGTTGAGATCCTGCATCCTTTTCTCCATCGTTCCATTTTTAGAACAGTATAGGTCATTTTCGCTATCTACCGGAGTATTAGCCCCAGATATAAGCTTATTCACATCAGATACAGACACGCAGGAGATAACCATGAAACAGATTACTGGCGTTTACACCGCCCCTTCGCAGCACTGGGTGGGCGACGGTTTCCCGGTTCGCTCAATGTTTTCTTACCAGACCCACGGCGAACAACTGAGCCCATTTTTACTGCTCGACTATGCCGGTCCGCATACTTTTCCGGCGGGAAACGGTAAACGCGGCGTCGGCGAGCATCCGCATCGCGGATTCGAAACCGTCACCATTGTCTACTCCGGTGAAGTAGAGCATCGCGACTCAACCGGCAGAGGCGGCATTATCGGCCCTGGCGACGTGCAGTGGATGACGGCTGGCGCCGGGATCCTGCATGAAGAGTTCCACTCGGAAGCGTTCACCCGCTCCGGCGGTGAACTGAAAATGATGCAGCTGTGGGTCAACCTGCCGGCGAAAGACAAGATGACGACCCCGGGCTATCAGAGCATTACCGCAGACGTCATTCCGCAAGCGACGCTGGAAGACGAGGCCGGCAGCGTCAGAGTGATTGCCGGGCGTTACGGCGATGTCGCCGGCCCAGCGCATACGTTCTCACCGTTGAACGTGTGGGATATGCAGCTCAAACAAAGTCACGATGTGACATTGCATCAGCCGGAAGGCTGGAGCACCGCGTTGGTTGTACTCGAGGGCGAAGTCACCGTCAACGGTACCGAAAACGCACGGGAAGGACAGCTGGTAGTGCTGAGCCAAAAAGGTGAAGCCTTCCATCTGGAAGCGGGCTCCAACGCGAAGGTTCTGCTGATGGCCGGCGAGCCGCTCCAGGAGCCGATCGTGGGCTACGGCCCGTTTGTGATGAATACCAAAACGCAAATTGCCGAAGCAATTCGCGATTTTAACAGCGGCCGTTTTGGCCAAATCTAACGAAATTGAGGTGAAGAATATGTCTACTCCAGCTAACTTTAACGGTTCTCGTCCGGTGATTGATGTTAACGATACCGCGATGCTGTTGATTGACCACCAAAGCGGCCTGTTTCAGACCGTCGGCGATATGCCGATGCCGGAACTGCGCGCTCGCGCCGCCGCGCTGGCGAAAATGGCATCGCTTGCCGGGATCCCGGTGATCACCACCGCTTCCGTGCCGCAGGGCCCGAACGGTCCGTTGATTCCGGAAATTCATGAGAATGCGCCGCATGCGAAGTATATTGCGCGTAAAGGCGAGATCAACGCCTGGGATAACCCGGAGTTTGTCGCCGCGGTGAAAGCCACCGGGCGTAAAACCTTAATCATTGCCGGTACTATTACCAGCGTGTGCATGGCTTTCCCGGCGATTGCCGCCGTCGCCGACGGTTATAAAGTGTTTGCCGTTATCGATGCCTCCGGTACCTACAGCAAAATGGCGCAGGAGATCACCCTGGCACGCGTAGTCCAGGCCGGCGTAGTACCAATGGATACCGCCGCGGTAGCCTCAGAACTGCAGCGCACCTGGAACCGTCCGGATGCCGCCGAGTGGGCTGAGGTGTACACCAAAGTCTTCCCGGCGTATCAGTTGCTGATTGAAAGCTACAGCAAGGCGCAGGACGTCGTGAAGAATAACGAAAAGCTGGACTCCCAGCGTTAAAATAGCTGCCCCGTCGATGAATCGACGGGGCAGTGTTCATTGCTTAACCGAACGGTAAAGAAAGAAAAAAATATGCTTGACCGTTTTAGCTCAACTCCCTATAGTAGCGCCCCGTTGCCCACCCAAGGTGAGCAGCAAGACAATATGGTGAGGTGTCCGAGTGGCTGAAGGAGCACGCCTGGAAAGTGTGTATACGGCAACGTATCGGGGGTTCGAATCCCCCCCTCACCGCCATATTTTAAGAAGAGCTCGTACGAAAGTACGGGCTTTTTTTTCGCATGTGGCACTCGCAGGGGGGATGAGAATCCCCGACCGGGGTTCGACAACTGGCACAGCCAGTTGGACAGACCGCGAACGCAGTAAGCGGGCTGCCCCGCAGGGGCGAGCGAAGCGAGTCAATCCCCCCCTCACCGCCATATTTTAAGAAGAGCTCGTACGAAAGTACGGGCTTTTTTTTCGCATGTGGCACTCGCAGGGGGGATGAGAATCCCCGACCGGGGTTCGACAACTGGCGCAGCCAGTTGGACAGACCGCGAACGCAGTAAGCGGGCTGCCCCACAGGGGCGAGCGAAGCGAGCCAATCCCCCCCTCACCGCCATATTTTAAGAAGAGCTCGTACGAAAGTACGGGCTTTTTTTTCGCATGTGGCACCGCCGCCCTTCCCGGGGTCGGCATAAATGCCTCGCCCGGGCTACCCATCCCACAGGCCGCACCATTAGCCAGTAGCCCGTCCAGGCACAGTGCCGCGGGAAAATGCTGCAAAAACAACAAAGCCCGGGATATCCCGGGCTTTGCACACTCACTAGCGTTTAGTAATAGGCTTTCAACGTTCGTTGGCAGAGCGTTGAACGCACGCAGTCATCGGTGGTAAAGCGCACGATGCCAATCATGTCGTCTTCTTCAAAACGCGACAACGCATCGCTCAGACCCGATTTTACGCCAGAGGGCAAATCACACTGGGTAATATCGCCATTGACGATAACCGTGACGTTCTCCCCGAGGCGGGTCAAAAACATCTTCATTTGCGCCGCGGTCACGTTCTGGGCCTCGTCCAGAATCACCACCGCGTTTTCAAAGGTGCGTCCGCGCATATAGGCGAACGGCGCGATTTCTACCTTGCCGATTTCCGGACGCAGGCAGTATTGCATAAAGGAAGCGCCCAACCGCTTCACCAGCACGTCATATACCGGTCGGAAATAGGGAGCGAATTTTTCGGCGATATCTCCCGGTAAGAAGCCGAGATCTTCGTCGGCCTGCAGAACGGGACGGGTAACAATAATTCTGTCCACATCCTTATGGATCAGGGCTTCAGCTGCTTTAGCCGCGCTGATCCATGTCTTCCCGCACCCGGCTTCGCCGGTGGCGAAAATCAGCTGTTTATTGTCGATGGCATTCAAATAATGCGCCTGAGCTTCATTACGCGCCTCAATCGGCGAAAGATCGCGGCTATCCCGCGCCATGCCGATTGCTTCTACGCCACTCATTTGCACAAGCGATGTGACCGATTCTTCTTCACGTTGTTTATGGCTACGCGAATCCCGTCTCAGCACACGTTTTGCCTCACGACGAGCTTTGATCACTGCTTTTTGTCTTCCCATGGATAGCACCTTGCGTTGTTGGTTTACATCACGCGCGTCAAGAGCAACGCGATTATGCGCACGAACGATTGAGGTTTGGCTTCCTTGTAAGCCATTGCTTGCCGATTGAATGGACAACGAGTCGCGGCTACGCGCACCGCGTACCCTGCCAGAGTTAGCCTGATTAGTAGTGGAAGAGATTGGGGTTACAGAGTGAAAATCGCTGCCGGAAGCTGGGCCTCCGTGCTGGAAAGTACGGTATGTGGTTTTACGTTGTCCGCTACAGGACCTTACCATTCGCGATCTCCATAGTGAGCGACATCACTGCCGGGAACTACCGCGTATGTAATAAGTACATCAAAAATTATTCTTAATGCAACTTATTTTTTACATTGACGCAACAATGGTTTCTAAAATCATTGTAGAAAACTATCCGTCATTTGTATTACAGAAATATAACACATGGCAGGAAATATATTGAATCCGAGAAAAACAGCAGAAAACGCCCTGCCTTCGCCGGCAGGACGTCTATCAGGCTTGCAACAGCGATTGTCCAAGATAATGCTGGTTATTCATCACGCCGGGCAATACAAAGAAGTATCCGCCGCCAATCGGTTTAACGTACTCCTCCAGGGCCTCGCCGTTCAGCCGTTTCTGCACCGTCAGGAATCCCTTTTCCAGATCGTGCTGATAGCAGACGAACAACAACCCCATATCCAGTTGCCCCGAGTTGGTGGCTCCCAACGAATAGCTGTAACCGCGGCGCATCATCAGGCTGGACTGCGTTTCCGGCGTACGCGGGTTCGCAAGGCGAATATGGCTATCAAGGGCAATCACTTCGCCGTTTGGATCGCGACTATAGTCCGGAACATCATGTTCATGCTGCATCCCTAACGGCGCGCCAGAATGTTTATCGCGGCCAAAAATAGTCTGCTGCTCTTTCAGCGGCGTACGATCCCAGAACTCAACGTGGAACTGAATGATACGCGCAGCCTGATAACTACCGCCGATCGCCCAGGCCGGTTCGCCCTGGTCGGCAGTAACCCACACCACATTATCCATTAGCGCTTTATCCTGGCTCGACGGATTAGCGGTACCGTCTTTAAAGCCCAGCAGGTTAATAGGCGTTTCTTTGCCTTTGCTACGGGCCGCGCTATCAGAAATAAACCCTTCCCGCTTCCAGCGCACGCTCAGCAGATCGGGCGTGTGCTTGATAATGTCACGCAGTGCGTGAATGACCGTATCCTGGGTATTGGCACAAATCTGCAGTAGCAGATCGCCATGGCACAGCGCGGCATCCAGCGAATCATTCGGGAAACGCGTCATTGCCTGCAGTTTTTTAGGCGCTTTATCCGCTAATCCAAAGCGCTCATCGAACAGCGAATGGCCGACCGAGACGGTGATAGTCAGGTTATCCGGCGCAATCCACGGCCCTAAAATCCCGGAATCCATCGGCGGCAATCGGGGATTCGGGGTATCCGGCGCCGGACCGCCTGTGGTTAAAAAGGCGATCCGCTGGGTCAACAAGCGGAACAGGCGTTCGAGGTCGGCTTTATCCGCCGCCAGCACATCAAACGCCACCAGCATCATCGAGGCCTGCTGCGGCGTCAGGATGCCCGCCTGATGCGGGCCATAAAATGGCTGTTTTTCCTGACGCGCATCCGGTGCAAGCGTACCGGGAGAGCTTTCCGCTTTCGCCGCCTGCGCCATCGGGCAGCCACCGCTGATGGCCAGCGCGCCGCCAAGCGCGCCGATCCCCTTCAGTAAGCGGCGACGTGACGGTTCATTCACGTCGCGTGATTTTTGTTGTGTCATCGAATTAATCCAGGCCCAAAATCCCACGCAGCTGTGCCAGATCTTCTGCCAGCGTCGTGATCGGCCCTTTCAGCGCATTACGGTCAGCGGTGGTGAGCTTGTCATAGGTCTCGAAACCGTCTTTCGTGCGATATTTAGCGAGGATGGCATCAACTTTTTTAAAGTTGGCGTCAACTTTAGCCAGCAGCGCGCTATTATCTTTTTGCAGCTGCGGGCGCAGCAGGTCAACGATTTTTTGCGCGCCGTCGATGTTAGCCTGGAAGTCCCACAGGTCGGTATGGCTGTAACGATCTTCTTCGCCGCTAATTTTGCTGGCCGCCACTTCTTCGATCAGCCCAGCCGCGCCGCCTACCACTTTCGACGGCGGGAAAGCCAGCTCGCTAATGCGTTTTTGCAGTTCCAGCACATCGCTGTTCAACTGTTCGGCATAGTTTTCCATTCCCTTCACGCTGTTATCGCCAAACAGCGCTTTTTCCAGGCGGTGGAAACCGGTGAATTTCGGATCCTCAGCTTTTTTCTCAAAATCATCTTCACGGGCGTCAATGCTGCCGTCGAGGTCAGAGAACAGCTCAGCAATCGGCTCGATGCGCTCGTAGTGCTGACGGGTCGGGGCGTACAGCGCCTTCGCTTTCTCGATATCACCGGCTTTTACGGCATCGGTAAAGGCTTTAGTGCCGCTAACCAGCTGCGCGGTTTCCGCGGTAACGTAAGCTTTATAGGCAGTAATCGCCTCGCCAAGACTCAGCACCGCATTGGCTTTCGCCGCATCTTTGCTGGTTTCACCGGTGACAATAAGCTTACCTTTCGGGTTAGTCAGCAGGCCGCAGGTCATATCGTATTCGCCCGGCTGCAGGTTGGCCGTCAATTTTTGCGTAAATCCAGGCGCGATGTTTTCACGCTCCTCGACCACCATCACTCCTTTCAGGATCTCCCACTCCAGCGCTTTTTGGCTGTGGTTCTGGATGATGAACTGGGTTTTACCCGCCTTCACCGTCACCTTCATCGGTTCGCACTGCTTGTCGTTGACGGTGACCTTCACCTGCGGGATATCCGCAGCCTGAGCGTAAAATGCGGAACTAAACAGCGCGGCGACGGTTAACTGCAGCGCAGTACGGCGAAAATGAATTATCATGACCATCCCTTTCGAAAAGTATGTTGTAACTATATTAATCAGCGGCGCCTGAATTACGCGGCTCGCGATGCTGTCGTTTTGCTGCCCGGCGGCAAGGCAAAGCACACCAGCGCCGGGATCAAATAGAGGAGATAAACCGCCACTTCACTGACGGTTGGCGTCTCCTGATAACCAAAGATGCCTTCCAGCAACGTGCCGAACAGCGTATGCGTCGATACCACGTTGCTAAGATCAAAGGCGACGTTCTGGAAATAATTCCACAGTCCCGCCTCATGGAAAGCGCGAATCGCCCCGGCGGCCAGACCGGCCGCCACCAGCAGGATAAACAGACTGGTCCATTTGAAGAACACGCCGAGATTAAGGCGGATACCGCCCCAGTAAAGCAGGAAACCTAATACCACCGCCGTGGCCAGGCCGAGCATCGCCCCCAGCGGCGGCCAGATGCCGACATCCTGCTGGAATGCCGCCAGCAGGAAAAAGACCGACTCCAGGCCTTCGCGGGCAACCGCAAAAAACACCATCATCACCAGCGCCCAGCCGTGGTTATTCCCGCGCTGCAGCGCGTTATCCACCGCCTGTTCCAGCTGTTGTTTGACGTTGCGCGACACTTTACGCATCCAGAACACCATCCAGGTGAGGATAAATACCGCTATCACCGCCACGATGCCTTCAAACAGCTCCTGTTCGCGCTGCGGAAATTCTCCGGTGGTCTCGTTAATAAAAATCCCCAGTCCGAGACAGAGCGCCGCCGCGAGGAATACGCCAATCCACATGACGCCGATCCAGCTGCCGCGCTGAGTTCGTTTTAAATAGCTGGCAATCAGGCTGACAATCAGCGCGGCTTCCAGCCCTTCGCGTAACATGATGAGAAATGGAACAAACATGCCGAAACCCTTAAATGTGAACCGCAGTCAACGGATGCAAAGATAGGTAAATATTTCTGATAGTGATTATCATTACAACAATGAGAAACACAAGCGAAATGTTCAGGGAATGATGACTAGTTGTAAATTAATCGCTACAAAATAGTCACTTGCGAAAATATCTCACCAGCTAAGCATTAAAATGGCATATAGCATGATTTTTTATGTCGCATATTTACCGGGCTTGAGCGCTGTGGCTAAATGGCGGTCCTGATTTATCTGCGAAATAAATAACATGACTCAAATTTTGCACTTCCTGCTGGCGCTGGCGGTTATTCTTGGCCTTGCCTGGCTTGCCAGCTATGACCGACAAAAAATCCGCATTCGCTATATTCTGCAGTTAATTATTATTGAAATCGCCCTGGCTTTCTTTTTCCTTCACGCCGAAAGCGGTTTATGGATAGTGAAAAATATCTCTGGCTTTTTTGCTTCGTTACTCGGGTTCGCCGCTGAAGGGACCAACTTCGTATTTGGCGGAATGGGTGAGAAAGGGCTGGCCTTTATTTTCCTCGGCGTACTGTGTCCGATCGTCTTTATTTCCGCGCTGATAGGTATTCTGCAACACTGGCGTATTCTGCCGATCTTTATTCGTCTTATCGGCACCCTACTGTCGAAGGTGAACGGCATGGGCAAGCTGGAATCCTTCAACGCCGTCAGCTCGCTGATCCTCGGCCAGTCGGAAAACTTTATTGCTTACAAAGGCGTACTCGGGGACCTCTCTTCGCGTCGCCTGTTCACGATGGCGGCGACCGCCATGTCAACGGTATCACTGTCGATCGTCGGCGCGTATATGACCATGCTTGATGCGAAATACGTGGTGGCGGCGTTGATTCTTAATATGTTCAGCACCTTTATTGTGCTGTCGATTATTAATCCTACGCGCCCCGGTAGCGAAGCAGAAATAAAGCTTGAAAAGATGCATGAATCGCAGAGCTTCTTTGAAATGCTGGGCGAATATATCCTGGCAGGCTTTAAGGTGGCGATGATTATTCTGGCGATGCTAATCGGCTTTATCGCCCTGATTAGCGCCGTTAATGCGTTATTTGCGACCGTTTTCGGCCTAAGCTTCCAGCAAATCCTCGGTTACGTCTTTTATCCGCTGGCGTGGCTGGTGGGTATTCCTTTAAGCGACGCGTTAAATGCCGGCAGTATTATGGCTACCAAGCTGGTTGCCAATGAATTCGTGGCGATGATCGAGCTGCAGAAAATTGCCGCCAGCATGACGCCGCGCGGGCTAGGGATCCTTTCGGTGTTCCTCGTCTCGTTTGCCAACTTCGCCTCCATTGGCATCATTGCCGGGGCGATTAAAGGGCTTAACGAGCAACAAGGCAACACCGTTTCCCGCTTCGGCCTGCGTCTGGTCTATGGCGCGACGCTGGTGAGCCTGCTGTCAGCCAGTTTTGCCGGACTGGTGCTGTAACTCATCGGGCGGGGGAGCTCCCCGCCCTGCGTTTCAGAAGTGTACGCAGACCGGCTGATCAACGCGCATAACGGACTCCTGGGCGAACCGCGCCTTATAAGTATTACGCAGCGCTTCAATCCCCTGCTCGCTTTTCGCATCTTTGCTATGAATCAGCATGAGCGCCTTGCTGGACTCGCGGGCGACTGCGCCATTGTTGCCTAACCACTGGCCGCGGGCGTCAAAAACCGTCAGGCCATCGCGAAAACGCGGCGTCACATCGCGGTCGACAAACTGCTGCCACTCCTGGGCAGTAATATCTTTCCCCGCCGGCCGGCTAAGGCCGAAATAAAGGGTGGTTTGCATCATCCTGTTATCCGCCGGGCAGGCGTTATTATCAACGTGCGCGGCGCTTTTTTCGGATGGCGCCACGCATCCTGCCAATAGTGCGGCAACGATCAGCGCCGCAGCGCCCTGGGGTAATTTCATTTGCTATCCTCATGGTTTTTTGTACACAGATATCAGCGTATTTTCAGTGAATTAGCAAGAGATGCGCGAACATTACTCTCTGGCGATACGGCGTATTTTCTTTTGTTCTACACTGATAAACACAGCCTGGGCGAAATTCTTTTTTAAATTATTTCCTGCGTTTTTTATTTCAAAGACTTCTCTATAGTTGAGCGTTTTTAACTGGCCTGGCGGCCGCGTAAAATAACAACTGGAATAATTCATGATAGAAAATAATGAGTTAGCTAATATTGAGAAAAGAATTGTCACCCGCTTTCTCGATATGTTTATTAAGTTCGGCTTGATACTGGCGCTGGCCTCCTTCTGCTTTACCGTCTTCTCGCCGTTCCTGAACATGATGCTGTGGGCGCTGATTCTGGCCGTCACCCTCTATCCTTTACATCAACACATCGCGCGACGCATAGGCGGGCGGCAGGGGCTGGCATCGACCATATTAGTATTATTCGGCCTGCTGATTATCGTCATCCCGACCATTTTCATGGTGACCTCGCTTGGCGAAAGCGCCGGTAGCCTGATTGATAAAGTCAGCGGAAGCGATCTGACGCTGCCGCCGCCATCGGCTAACGTCGCCTCTATTCCCCTCGTCGGCGGTAAGCTGTATGCGTTCTGGCTGAAGGCCTCGGCGGACCTGCCGGCGGTACTGAGCAGTTATCACACGCAAATTGGCGAGGCGGCGAAACTGGTGCTCGGCGTGCTGGCAAGTATGGGCGGCGGGCTGCTGGGCTTTGTTCTCTCCTTTATTGTTGCCGGCGCCATCATGACCTGGGGCGCGGCGGGCGCCAACAGCGCCAAACGTATCGCCATCCGTATCACCGATGAAAATAAAGGTCTTGCCCTGAGTCGCCTGTGCACCGGCACCATTCGCGCCGTGGCGCAGGGGGTTATTGGCGTGGCGCTGATTCAGGCCTTGCTGACGGGAATTATCATTGCGTTGGCGGGGATCCCGGCCGCCGGCATCTTCTTCGTGCTGGCGCTGGTGCTCGGCATCGCGCAAATCCCGGTGATTCTGGTTACCGCCCCGGCGATTGCCATTATGTGGATGACCGGCGACCACGGCACCGCGGTGAATGTCGTGTTTACCGTCCTGCTGATTGTCGCCGGGATGGTCGATAACGTCCTCAAACCGCTGATGTTGGGCCGCGGCGTAGATGCGCCGATGCCGATCGTTCTGCTCGGCGCGTTGGGCGGCATGGCCACCGATGGCATTCTCGGGATGTTTATTGGCGCCACCCTGCTCTCCATCGGGTATCTGATCTTCATGAACTGGGTAAACGAAGGCGCGGCGAAGTAACCGCCTTGCCGCCAGTCGCTTTCCGCCGGGCCTTACAGGCGGCGAAAAAAAACGGCTCCCTGATGGGAGCCGTTGCGGTTTCTGATGCTCGCTACTTTTATTCAGCGGTAGCACGTACCGGCGGCGCGGAATGGTAATGCGCGTCCGCTTCGGCAAAACGCTGTTGCATCGCCGCCGATGGCGCTTTGCCCAGCAGGCTGAAGACCACAATCCCGATACTGCCGAACAGGAAGCCAGGGATGATTTCATACAGTCCCAGCCAGCCGAACTGTTTCCAGACGATAACCGTGACCGCGCCAATAATCATTCCGGCCAGCGCGCCGTTACGGGTCATACGCGACCACATCACCGAGAACAGCACGACCGGGCCAAATGCGGCGCCAAAGCCTGCCCATGCGTAGCTGACCAGACCCAGTACGCGGTTTTCCGGGTTAGCGGCCAGCGCAATCGCAATCAGCGCCACCACCAGCACCATAAAGCGGCCGATCCAGACTAACTCTTTCTGACCGGCGTTTTTACGCAGGAAGGCTTTATACAGATCTTCGGTAATAGCGCTGGAGCAGACCAGCAGCTGGCAGCTCAGGGTCGACATGACCGCCGCCAGAATAGCCGACAGCAGGATCCCGGCAATCCACGGGTTAAACAGGATTTGCGCCAGCTCGATAAATACCCGTTCGGCGTTCTGGTTAACCGCGCCCGCCAGGCTCGGGTTGTTATTAAAGTAGGCGATACCGAAGAAACCAACCGATACCGCGCCCGCCAGGCACAGGATCATCCAGGTCATACTAATACGACGCGCATGAACAATGCTGTGATGAGAATCCGCCGCCATAAAGCGCGCCAGAATATGCGGCTGACCGAAATAACCGAGACCCCAACCCATCAGCGAAATAATCGCCACGAAGTTCAGTCCCTTGAGCATATCGATATTTTCGATGCTTTTTTGCTTAATCACTTCCAGCGAATCGCCGAAACCGCCGACCGAGATAATCACCATCACCGGCGTTAAAATCAGCGCGAAGATCATCAGGCTGGCCTGCACGGTATCGGTCCAGCTTACCGCCAGGAAACCGCCCACGAAGGTATAAATGATTGTCGCCGCGGCGCCGGCCCACAGCGCGGTTTCATAGCTCATACCAAAGGTGCTTTCAAACAGACGCGCGCCGGCAACAATCCCGGAAGCACAATAAATAGTGAAGAACAGTAGGATAACCAGCGCGGAGATAATACGCAGCACGCGGCTTTTATCTTCGAAACGGCCGGTAAAATAGTCCGGCAGCGTCAGGGCGTTGTTGTTGACTTCGGTATGCACGCGCAGACGCCCGGCCACCAGTTTCCAGTTAATCCACGCCCCCAGGGTCAGGCCGATGGCGATCCAGCTTTCGGAAATCCCGGAGAGAAAAATCGCTCCCGGTAGCCCCATCAGCAGCCAGCCGCTCATATCCGATGCACCGGCAGAGAGCGCGGTCACAAATGGCCCAAGGCTGCGGCCGCCGAGAATATAATCGTCAAAGTTTTTGGTTGAGCGCCAGGCAATAAAACCTATCAGTACCATGCCAAAAATATAAACAATAAACGTCACCAACATGGGTGTGCTAATAGCCATGCAAATCTCCAGAATTTATTTCGACAACGTCCAACTTTGTCGTTTTAGCCACTACCGGAACGGGGTAATGGCGTATTGGTTGTATTGGGCGAGCGTATCCTGACGGATGCGTCGGTATTTCACAAACGATTTAACACAGCATTTACACGAAAGTTGTCTCAGGAAAAATAGCAATTTTCTATAGGTTGCACTCCCTCACGTTTTTACGGGTTGCACCTGAAAAAACTGTTAAGCAACGCAGATAAATACGTTATTTGAATGAGGCTATTTATTGGAAAATCTTATCAACACTATTAACAATTCATTCATTTCTCAGCTTGCTAGCCAGGTCACAATTAACAAGGTTGCACAAAGTTGCAACATAGGTGATATTTCTACGCAACCGATAAAAGGGCATTACATAGCTAACAGGAGTTCCCGCAATGGGCACCACCACCATGGGTGTAAAACTTGACGACGCCACGCGCGAACGCATTAAGTCCGCCGCGAGCCGTATTGACCGCACGCCGCACTGGCTGATTAAGCAAGCCATTTTCAACTATCTGGAAAAGCTGGAAAACGACGAGACGCTGCCGGAACTGCCGGCGCTCCTCTCCGGCGCCGCCAATGAAAGTGATGAAGCAGGCGCTCCGGCGGACGAGCCGTATCAGCCGTTCCTCGAATTCGCCGAACAAATCCTGCCGCAGTCGGTCAGCCGCGCGGCGATCACCGCGGCCTGGCGTCGCCCGGAAACCGATGCGGTACCGATGTTGCTGGAACAGGCCCGTCTGCCGCAGCCGTTAGGCGAACAGGCGCACAAGCTGGCTTACCAACTGGCGGAAAAACTGCGTAATCAGAAAACCGCCAGCGGCCGCGCCGGGATGGTGCAAAGCTTGCTGCAGGAATTCTCACTCTCCTCACAAGAAGGCGTGGCGCTGATGTGCCTGGCCGAAGCGCTGCTGCGTATTCCGGATAAAGCCACCCGTGATGCGCTAATCCGCGACAAAATCAGCAACGGCAACTGGCAATCGCATATCGGCCGTAGCCCGTCGCTGTTCGTCAACGCCGCCACCTGGGGCTTGTTGTTTACCGGGAAACTGGTGTCGACCCATAACGAGACCAGCCTCTCCCGCTCGCTGAACCGCATTATTGGCAAGAGCGGCGAACCGCTGATCCGCAAAGGCGTCGATATGGCGATGCGCCTGATGGGCGAGCAGTTCGTCACCGGGGAAACCATCGCCGAAGCGCTGGCCAACGCCCGCAAGCTGGAAGAGAAAGGATTCCGTTACTCCTACGATATGCTCGGCGAAGCCGCGCTGACCGCCGCCGATGCGCAGGCCTACATGGTCTCTTATCAGCAGGCGATCCACGCCATCGGTAAAGCCTCCAACGGCCGCGGCATTTATGAAGGTCCGGGTATCTCGATTAAACTCTCCGCGCTGCACCCGCGCTACAGCCGCGCGCAGTATGACCGGGTCATGGAAGAGCTCTATCCGCGCCTTAAATCGCTGACGCTGCTGGCGCGCCAGTACGACATCGGTATTAACATCGACGCCGAAGAGGCCGATCGTCTGGAGATCTCCCTCGATCTGCTGGAAAAACTGTGCTTTGAACCGGAGTTGGCCGGCTGGAACGGAATCGGCTTTGTTATTCAGGCCTACCAGAAACGCTGCCCGTTTGTGATTGATTCGCTGATCGACATGGCGACCCGCAGCCGTCGTCGCCTGATGATCCGCCTGGTGAAAGGCGCCTATTGGGATAGCGAAATCAAACGCGCGCAGATGGAAGGCCTAGAAGGCTATCCGGTTTATACCCGTAAGGTCTACACCGACGTTTCTTATCTCGCCTGCGCCAAAAAGCTGCTGGCGGTACCGAACCTGATTTATCCGCAATTTGCTACCCATAACGCCCACACGCTGGCGGCTATCTACCAACTGGCTGGACAAAACTACTATCCTGGCCAGTATGAATTCCAGTGCCTGCACGGCATGGGCGAACCGCTGTATGAGCAGGTCGTGGGCAAAGTCGCCGACGGCAAACTAAACCGTCCGTGCCGTATCTACGCGCCGGTCGGTACCCATGAAACGCTGCTGGCTTATCTGGTACGTCGTTTGTTGGAAAACGGCGCCAATACCTCCTTCGTTAACCGTATCGCGGATAATACCCTGCCGCTGGACGAACTGGTGGCCGATCCGGTCAGCGCGGTAGAAAAACTGGCGCAGCAGGAAGGCCAGGCCGGCCTGCCGCATCCGAAAATCCCGTTGCCGCGCGATCTCTACGGTAACGGCCGCAGCAACTCCGCCGGTCTGGATCTGGCTAACGAACACCGACTGGCCTCCCTCTCCTCTTCGCTGCTTAACAGCGCGCTGCACAAGTGGCAGGCGCTACCGATGCTGGAGCAGCCGGTGGCCGAAGGCGAAATGCAGCCGGTCATCAACCCGGCAGAACCGAAAGATATCGTCGGCTACGTGCGCGAAGCCAGCGATGCCGAAGTGCAGCAGGCGCTAACCAGCGCTATCAATAACGCGCCAATCTGGTTCGCCACCCCGCCGCAGGAACGCGCCGCCATTCTTGAGCGCGCCGC
Source organism: Klebsiella sp. K-3 (assembly GCF_051207495.1). Classification (NCBI taxonomy): domain Bacteria; kingdom Pseudomonadati; phylum Pseudomonadota; class Gammaproteobacteria; order Enterobacterales; family Enterobacteriaceae; genus Klebsiella; species Klebsiella sp. K-3. The sequence goes on from NZ_JBPNXF010000009.1 coordinate 15,536, forward strand.
CGTGTTGATGGAAAGCCAGATGCCGACCCTGATGGGGATCCTGGTGCGCGAAGCTGGCAAAACCTTCAGCAACGCCATTGCTGAAGTGCGCGAAGCCGTCGACTTCCTGCACTATTATGCCGGTCAGGTGCGTGACGATTTCGATAATGAAACCCACCGCCCGTTAGGTCCGGTCGTCTGTATCAGCCCGTGGAACTTCCCGCTGGCGATCTTCACCGGCCAGATTGCCGCGGCGCTGGCGGCAGGCAACAGCGTGCTGGCCAAACCGGCCGAGCAGACGCCGCTTATCGCCGCGCAAGGGGTGGCGATTCTGCTGGAAGCCGGCGTGCCGCCGGGCGTGATTCAACTGCTGCCGGGCCGCGGGGAAACCGTCGGCGCCGCGCTAACCTCAGATGAACGCGTACGCGGCGTAATGTTTACCGGTTCGACCGAAGTAGCGACGCTGCTGCAGCGCAACATCGCTAACCGCCTTGATGCGCAGGGCCGTCCGACACCGCTTATCGCGGAAACCGGCGGTATGAACGCGATGATCGTCGACTCGTCGGCGCTCACCGAGCAGGTGGTGATCGACGTACTGGCCTCGGCTTTCGACAGCGCCGGCCAACGCTGTTCTGCCCTGCGCGTGCTGTGCCTGCAGGAAGAAGTCGCCGACCATACGTTAACCATGCTGCGCGGCGCAATGAGCGAATGCCGGATGGGTAATCCGGGTCGCCTGACCACCGATATCGGCCCGGTAATCGACGCGGAAGCCAAAGAGAATATCGAACGCCATATTCAGGCGCTGCGCGCGAAAGGCCGCAATGTCTTCCAGGCGGTACGTGAAAATAGCGAAGATGCCCGCGAATGGAATCACGGTACGTTCGTCGCGCCGACGCTTATCGAACTCGAAAGCTTCGACGAACTGAAAAAAGAGGTCTTTGGCCCGGTTCTGCACGTGGTGCGCTATAACCGTAACGAACTGGATAAGCTGGTCGAGCAGATTAACGCCTCCGGCTACGGTCTGACCCTCGGCGTGCATACCCGCATCGACGAAACCATCGCTCAGGTCACCGGCAGCGCGAAAGTCGGCAACCTGTATGTTAACCGCAATATGGTTGGCGCGGTGGTCGGCGTACAGCCGTTCGGCGGCGAAGGGTTATCGGGTACCGGCCCGAAAGCCGGCGGCCCACTGTACCTGTATCGCCTGCTGTCCAGTCGCCCGCAGGGCGCGGTCGGCATCACTTTCGCCCGCCAGGATGCGGAGCGTCCGCTGGACGCCCAGTTGAAAACGCTGCTGGAAAAACCGCTGCAGGCGCTGCAGCAGTGGGCGGCAGGCCGTCCTGAACTGCAGGCGCTGTGTCAGCAATACAGCGAGCTGGCGCAAAGCGGCACCCAACGTCTGCTGCCAGGACCAACCGGCGAGCGTAATACCCTGACGCTGATGCCGCGCGAACGCGTATTGTGCGTGGCGGATAACGAGCAGGACGCGCTGATTCAGCTGGCGGCGGCGATGGCGGTTGGCTGTGAAGTGCTGTGGCCGGATAGCGCCCTGCAGCGCGAACTGGCGAAGAAACTGCCGCGTGAGGTCAGCGAGCGGATTCATTTTGCGAAAGCGGATCAGTTGACCAGCCAGGCTTTCGACGCGGTCATTTATCACGGTGATTCCGATCAGTTGCGCGAGCTGTGTGAGCAGGTGGCGGCGCGCGACGGGGCGATTGTATCGGTGCAGGGCTTTGCCCGCGGCGAAACCAATCTGCTGCTGGAGCGCCTGTATATCGAGCGTTCGTTGAGCGTCAACACCGCCGCGGCAGGCGGTAACGCCAGCCTCATGACCATCGGCTAAAACGGGCTCCCCGGTGGCGCTACGCTTACCGGGGCTACATAACCCCGCCAAAGGGTAGCCCGGATGAGGCGCTGTGCGCCGTCTTCCGGGAAATCTACGGCGTGTTCAACTAATGACAGCCGACGTCAGCTGTGCTTAATTAAGGCTCCCGGATGGGAGCTTTTTTTATGGGAGTAGAACGATGAAACGCACTTTAATTGCCGTGGCTGCCCTATTAGCCAGCGGTGCGGCGTGGGCGGATGACTGCAGCAACGCCAACACGCAAACCGAAATGAATCAGTGTGCCGCCGCACAATATCAGGCGGCCGATAAAAAGCTGAATGAGACCTGGCAGCAGGCGCTGAAACGCGCCTCCGGCCAACAGCTGGAATTGCTGAAAAAAGCCCAGCAGGCGTGGATTTCCCTGCGTGACGCCGATTGCGCGTTTCTCGCTTCCGGCGCGGAAGGCGGCAGTATGCAACCGATGCTGATAAGCCAGTGTATGACCGATAAGAGCGTCGAGCGCGAAGCCTTCCTCGCCTCGCTGCTTCAGTGCGAAGACGGCGACCAAAACTGCCCGCTGCCGCCGGCCAATTAACGTACGCGGATCCCTTCGATAATCATCCGCTGCACGTTATCCACGGTTTGCTGGAAAAACAACTCATCCTGCAGCGTTGCGCCGGTCACCGCCTCCACCTGAGTGGCGAAATCGGCGTAATGCTGCGTCGTCGCCCAGATCATAAAGATAAGGTGCTGCGGATCGACCGCCGCCAGCTTGCCGCTATCAATCCATGACGAGATTATCGCCGACTTTTCATCTATCAACGCCTTTAGATCGCCGGTCAGTTCGCCCATCAGCAGCGGCGCCCCCTGCAGCATCTCCAGACAGAACAGCCTGGAGGCCTGAGGATGATCGCGCGATACCTCAAGCTTGAGGCGAATATATTCGCGGATCGCCACCAGCGGACTGATATCTTCGCGAAATGCCCGCAGCGGCGCCAGCCAGATGGCGAGGATCCGCTGCAGCACGGCAACGTACAGCGCCTCTTTTGACGGGTAGTAATAGAGTAAATTGGTTTTCGACACCCCGGCCAGTTCAGCGACCTGCTCCAGCCGCGTACCGTGAATGCCGAACTGCGAGAAGGTCTCCAGCGCAGCGGCCAGAATGGCCTCTTTTTTGGCGCTCACCGCCTGTGAACGCTTGCCGGTTTTTTTCACGGCGCCCTGTGCCATACGTCTTCTCCTTCAGTAGTCGTCTTCAGCATAGCAAAAGCCCCTCGCCGACACGACCCTGCGCACTCCGATCGCGCATGACTGCCGTTTTTTCGTGCACTGATTTTGACCATTCAGTCCACATTTTTACCTTCAAATCCAGCAACCATTACGCAACACATTAATAACAAAACCTTTTTTAAAACTGGCATTACCTTTGCTTTATTTCCACTGCGAGGTGGTTCGGGGAGAGGCAGGATGCCGCACCGCGCGATTTCATCTTCCATGACGACAGAGAGGTAGTTATGAAAATCGGTGTTTTCGTTCCCATTGGTAATAACGGCTGGTTAATCTCCACCCATGCGCCGCAGTATATGCCGTCCTTCGAACTGAATAAGGCGATTGTGCAGAAGGCCGAGCGCTACCATTTCGACTTCGCGCTCTCCATGATCAAACTGCGCGGCTTTGGAGGAAAAACGGAATTCTGGGATCATAACCTGGAATCGTTCACCCTGATGGCCGGTCTGGCGGCGGTGACGTCGAAGATAGAGATTTATGCCACCGCCGCGACGCTGACGCTCCCTCCGGCCATCGTCGCCCGCATGGCGTCCACTATCGACTCTATCTCCGGCGGACGTTTTGGCGTGAATCTGGTGACCGGCTGGCAAAAACCGGAATATGACCAGATGGGGATCTGGCCCGGCGATGAATACTTCGCCAGTCGCTATGACTACCTGACTGAATACGTTACGGTTCTGCGCGACCTGTGGGGCACCGGGCGCAGCGATTTTAAAGGTGATTACTTCACCATGAACGACTGCCGGGTCAGCCCGCGGCCCTCGCAGCCGATGAAGGTTATCTGCGCCGGGCAAAGCGACGCCGGCATGGCGTTCTCCGCCCAACACGCCGACTACAACTTTTGCTTTGGCAAAGGGGTTAATACCCCCGCCGCCTTCGCGCCCACCGCCGCACGTATGATGCAGGCGGCGGAAAAAACCGGTCGCGACGTCGGCTCCTACGTGCTGTTTATGGTGATCGCCGACGAAACCGACGAAGCGGCCCGCGCTAAATGGGAACACTACAAGGCCGGCGCGGATGACGAGGCGCTGGCATGGCTGACCGAACAGAGCCAGAAAGATACCCGCTCCGGCAGCGATACCAACGTCCGCCAGATGGCCGACCCCACCTCCGCGGTCAACATCAATATGGGCACCCTCGTCGGCTCTTATGCCAACGTCGCCCGTATGCTCGATGAGGTGGCAGCGGTCCCCGGTACCGACGGCGTACTACTGACCTTCGATGATTTCCTGCAGGGCATTGACGCCTTCGGCGAACGTATTCAGCCGCTGATGCGCTGCCGTGACCACATTGCTCCCATTAACCGCGAGGTGGCCTGATGATGATTACCCTTCCCGCTCGCCCGGAATCGCTGACCTTGTCGCCGCAGCACAGCGCGCTGATCGTGGTCGATATGCAAAACGCCTATGCAAGCCACGGCGGATACCTGGATCTCGCCGGTTTTGACGTCTCCGCCACCCGGCCGGTTATCGATAATATTAATCTCGCGGTGGCCGCCGCCCGCGCCGCCGGCATGTTAATCATCTGGTTCCAGAATGGCTGGGACGAACAGTATGTGGAAGCCGGCGGTCCCGGCTCGCCGAATTACCATAAATCCAACGCGCTGAAGACCATGCGCCAACGTCCCGAACTGCAGGGTAAATTACTGGCGAAAGGCGGTTGGGATTATCAACTGGTTGATGAATTGCGGCCGCAGGAGGGCGATATCGTCCTGCCGAAACCGCGCTACAGCGGTTTCTTCAATACCCCGCTCGACAGCATTTTACGCAGCCGCGGTATTCGCCACCTGGTGTTCACCGGCATCGCCACCAACGTCTGCGTCGAATCGACGCTGCGCGATGGCTTCTTCCTCGAATACTTCGGCGTGGTGCTGGAAGATGCTACCCATCAGGCAGGCCCCGCCTTCGCGCAACAGGCGGCGTTGTTCAACATTGAAACCTTTTTCGGCTGGGTCAGCGATGTCGGTAGCTTCTGTCGTGCCATAGAAGGCGCCGCCCCGCTCGCTTTTTGCGAGGAGAAACGCTATGCCTAAACAGGTGATTATTCCCCCCGGCACCGCTACGCCGATTGCCCCCTTTGTTCCTGGGACGCTCGCCGACGGGGTGGTATATGTATCCGGCACTCTGCCGTTTGATAAGCAAAACGATGTGCTCTACCCCGGTGACCCAAAGGCGCAAACCCGTCACGTGCTGGAGACCATCAAATGCGTTATCGAAACGGCGGGGGGCAGTATGGCGGATGTGACCTTCAACAGTATCTTTATCACCGACTGGCAAAATTACGCCGCGATTAACGAGGTTTACGCTGAGTTTTTCCCCGGTGATAAACCGGCGCGTTTCTGTATTCAGTGCGGGCTGGTGAAACCCGATGCGCTGGTGGAGATTGCCAGCGTCGCCCATATCGGTACTCCAATATGATGAGGCTCAATATTGCCCCACCGCCGTGGCCCGGCGCGCCGGTGGTGGTGCTGAGCGCCGGTCTTGGCGGCGGTGGCGCGTACTGGCTGGCGCAGCAGGCGGCGCTGGCACAGCATTATCAACTGGTGTTCTATGACCATAACGGTACCGGGGAGAACAACGGCCCGTTGCCGGAAAATTACAGCATGGCGTCGATGGCGCAGGAGCTTTTCCTCGCTCTGCAGGCGGCCGGTCTCATGCGCTTCGCGCTGGTTGGCCACGCGCTGGGGGCGCTGATTGGGATGCAGCTTGCGCTCGACTATCCGCGCGCGGTCCGCGCGCTGGTGCTGGTTAACGGTTGGCTAACCCTTTCCCCGCATACCCGCCGCTGCTTTCAGGTTCGCGAACGCCTGCTGCATGCCGGCGGCGCTCAGGCGTGGGTCGAGGCTCAACCGCTGTTTCTCTATCCGGCGGAGTGGATGGCGGCCCGCCTGCCGCGTCTCGAAGCTGAAGACGCGTTGGCCATTAGCCATTTCCAGGGCAAGGAGAATTTACTGAAACGGCTGCAGGCTCTGAAACAGGCGGATTTTTCGCGCCGCGCGGCGGCTATCGCCTGCCCGACGCTTATCATCAGCGCCGCCGACGACCTGTTGGTACCCGCCTCCTGCTCGCGAATGCTGCAGGCGTCTATCCCCGATAGCCGACTCGTGGAAATGGCCTGGGGCGGCCATGCCTGTAACGTTACCGACAGCGACACTTTTAACCCCCTTTTATGCGACGGACTGGCGGCCCTGCTGCCGGTCGCCGAGGAGAATATATGAGCGAAGCAATCAACCAAAAGGCTTGCGAGACGCTATTCACCCACGCCCGAACCTACAACGGCTGGCGCGAACAGGCGGTTAGCGATCGGCAACTGCAGGAGATTTACGACTTGATGAAAATGGGGCCGACCTCGGCCAACTGTTCACCGGCGCGAATCGTTTTTGTGCGCAGCGCCGAGGGCAAAGCGAAACTCCGCCCAACGCTCTCCAGCGGCAATATGGAAAAAACCATGCAGGCGCCGGTCACCGCCATCGTGGCCTGGGATAGCGCGTTTTACGACCGCTTGCCCGCGCTGTTTCCCCACGGCGACGCCCGGAGCTGGTTTACTTCCAGCCCGCAGCTGGCCGAGGAAACCGCCTTTCGCAACAGCTCGCTGCAGGCGGCGTATCTAATTTTCGCCTGCCGCGCGCTGGGCCTCGACACCGGTCCGATGTCGGGGTTCGACCGCGAGAAAGTCGATGCGGCGTTTTTCGCCGACAGCGGCTGGAAAAGCAATCTGCTGGTGAATATCGGCTATGGCAACCCCGACAAACTGTACGACCGGCTGCCGCGCCCGAGCTTTGATGAAGCCTGCCTGCTGGCATAAGGAGACAGTAATGAACGTAGCGGATCAACACAGTTTTCGTGACGCCATGGCTCATGTCGGCGCGGCGGTCAACATCATCACCACCGAAGGGCCTGCCGGGCGCGCCGGTTTTACCGCCAGCGCAGTATGCAGCGTAACCGATACCCCGCCGACGCTGCTGGTATGTCTCAACCGTTCGGCGTCAGTCTGGCCGGTATTCAGCGAACATCAAACCCTTTGCGTCAATACCCTCTCGGCAGGGCAGGAGACATTATCGAATACTTTTGGCGGCAAAACCCCGATGGCGGAACGTTTCGCCGCCGCCGACTGGCAAACCGGCGCGACCGGCTGCCCGCGGCTGAAAGAGGCGCTGGTCAGTTTCGACTGCCGCATCGACCAGCGGCTGCAGGTCGGCACCCATGACATTCTGTTTTGCCAGGTCGTGGCCATCACCCGCCAACAGGATCCGCGAGGTTTGATGTGGTTTGACCGCAGCTACCACACGCTTATGCGGCCCGTTTGTTAACCTCTCACCCGGGATATCATCATGGCACTCTTCAATTTTCCTCGCTGGCAGTTGACCTCCCCCGCCACGGATGCCGGCGTTGTCGCCCCGGATGAACGTCTATCCGCCGGGCAAACGCTGATCATGGGCGTTCAGCACGCCGTGGCAATGTTTGGCGCAACCGTATTAATGCCTTTATTGATGGGGCTTGATCCGAACCTGGCTATCCTGATGTCGGGAGTGGGCACTCTGCTGTTCTTTGTCGTCACCGGCGGCCGGGTACCGAGCTATCTTGGCTCCAGCGCCGCCTTCGTCGGCGTGGTCATCACCGTGACCGGCTTTACCGGTCAGGGGTTGAATCCTCATCTTAGCATCGCCCTCGGCGGTATTATCGCCTGCGGGTTGCTCTATACCCTGATCGGTCTGGTGGTGATGAAAATCGGCACCGGCTGGATAGAGCGTCTGATGCCGCCGGCGGTAACCGGCGCGGTGGTGATGGCGATCGGTCTTAACCTGGCGCCGATTGCCGTGCACAGCGTTTCCGCCAATGCCTTCGACAGCTGGATGGCGATGCTGACGGTGCTGTGTATCGGCGCCGTCGCGGTGTTTAGCCGAGGACTGCTGCAGCGTCTGCTGATCCTGATGGGGCTTATTATCGCCTGTGCGCTCTATGCGCTGCTGGCCAACGGATTCGGTCTTGGCAAACCGCTGGATTTTGCCCCTGTCGCTCAGGCGGCATGGTTTGGGGTCCCGCAATTTACTTCGCCCACCTTTGACACCCAGGCGATGCTGCTGATTGCGCCGGTGGCGATTATTCTGGTGGCGGAAAACCTGGGGCATTTGAAGGCCGTAGCGGGAATGACCGGGCGTAATCTGGATCCCTGGATGGGGCGCGCGTTTGTCGGCGACGGGCTGGCGACCCTGCTTTCCGGCGCCTGCGGCGGTAGTGGCGTCACCACCTATGCGGAGAATATCGGCGTCATGGCGGTAACCAAAGTCTATTCAACGCTGGTGTTTGTCGCCGCGGCGCTGATCGCCATCCTGCTCGGCTTTTCGCCCAAGTTCGGCGCCCTGATTCATACGATCCCAGGCCCGGTAATAGGCGGCGCGTCAATCGTGGTTTTTGGTTTGATTGCGGTCACCGGGGCGCGGATATGGGTGCAGAATCGGGTCGATCTCAGCCAGAATGCGAATTTAATCATGGTGGCGGTGACGCTGGTTCTGGGCGCAGGCGATTTTACCTTGTCGTTGGGGGGCTTTCGCCTGGGCGGGATTGGCACGGCGACTTTCGGCGCTATTCTACTGCATGCGTTGCTTAACCGCCGCCAGCATCAGGAAAAGGTGGCGAAAGCCACTACGGTATAACGTGAGTATTGGTTCGCCCCGGCGGCGCGGCTGTCGGGGCGAAAATTAGGGCTCGCGCCGATCCGCGAGCTCTGGTGCTTCCTCCGCCACGATCTGCGGCCGCGATTTTTTCTTCCACTTCAGCTCGCTGACCAGCACCCCGGCGAGAATAAACAGACAGCCCACCAGCGCCAGCAGCGGCAGACGCTCGCCGGCGATACGACCAAACACGCCAGCCCAAACCGGCTCGCCGGTGTAAATCAGCGTCGCCCGCGTCGGCGATACGCTACGCTGCGCCCAGTTCATGGTGACCTGAATAATGGCGCTGAAAATCCCCAGTCCCAGCGCGACGGCCAGCAGTTCCGGGCGCATCGGCGGGATAGACTCCCCTGCCGGGCCCATCGCGGCAAAAGCCACCAGCGAGGCGGTCGCCAACTGTACCACCGTCACCCGGCGCACATCGACCTGACGCGCCCACGCGCTGATTAAAATGATCTCGGCAGCGATAGCCACCGCGCTTGCCAGGGTAATCATTTCGCCAATCCCCAAAGCCAGCAGGTTGTTTTCCGGCCCCGCCAGCAGGATCAGCCCGATAAACGCCAGCACGATGCCCACGCAAGACATGACGCCGGGCATGCGCCCCAGACAGAGCCACTGCAACAGCGGCACCAGCGGCACATACATGGCGGTAATAAACGCCGATTTACTGCTGGAGATAGACTGTAAGCCCCAGGTTTGCAGGCTGTATCCGAGCGCAATCGCTACGCCAATCGCCACACCGGCCTTAACCTCAAGCCAGGTCAGGCCGCGTAGCGTACGCAGCGACAGTAGCGCCACCGCCAGCGCGGCGGTGGCGAAGCGCAGGCCGACGAAGAAAAACGGCCCGCTAAAGCTCACGGCGTATTGTACGGCAAGAAAGGTACCGCCCCAGAACATGGTGATCACAATCAGGATCAGTTCCTGCGGCGTTATCGAGAGTTTGAGCGAAGACATGAGGCGACCAATAGAAAAATATAGCTAATCAGTTTCGCAGGCGCTTCAGGCTAAAAGCAACACTCATTGACAAAAAAACCGCCGACATACGTCGGCGGCGAGGGTGATGCGGCAGGGTCGGGGGAGATTAACACCGCATCATTAAAGACAGTCCCGGCTAGCTATTGCGATTACCGTGACTATTTTTACCCCCTTTTTTGCCAGCTTCCGAGGCGCGTTGAGGATCGTTTTTAAAGTTCCCCCCGCTGTGCTGGCCACCTTTACGACCTGCTTCTGATGCTCTGGCACGATCTTCGGCAAAGTTGCCGGAACCGCCACGATGGTTTGCCATTACTGACCTCCATTGGGTTTGACATCATATTGCATTAGGTGAGTTCAGGGCCTAAGCCCCCGCGACATATGGCATGGCCATTATGCATCGCGTGCTTATAAGCGTAGTAAATGAAACTCATTCCCTGGAAAAATAGTCACATCCCGCAACATTTAATCGTTAAAACCAGACGCCAGCCGCCAGCGCAACCGCTAAGCATTTCTTCTCACAGCTGAAATCAGCCCTGCGTAAAATGTATCTATTTGCTACGAGGTATGTTGCAAATTAATCTTTGCCATTTTGTTATAAATCAAACAAATGTTTGTTGGATTTGCACTCTGCGCCACAGGTCTTATCTTTATAGATAGCCAGTCGTTTGGCTGGACAATTACGCAACCGAGGAGTGATGCAAATGGCTAAAATTCTGGTGCTTTATTATTCCATGTATGGACACATCGAAACCATGGCTCATGCCGTTGCCGAAGGGGCAAATAAAGTTGACGGCGTTGAGGTGGTTGTGAAGCGCGTGCCGGAAACTATGCAGGCTGAAGCGTTTGCCAAAGCAGGCGGGAAAACACAAAATGCGCCCGTCGCCACGCCGCAGGAACTGGCGGAGTATGATGCCATCATCTTTGGTACCCCTACCCGTTTCGGCAATATGTCGGGACAGATGCGCACCTTCCTGGATCAGACCGGCGGCCTGTGGGCGTCTGGCGCGCTGTATGGCAAAGTCGCCAGCGTCTTTAGTTCAACCGGTACTGGCGGCGGCCAGGAGCAGACAATTACCTCAACCTGGACTACCCTTGCCCATCATGGGATGATCATTGTGCCGATTGGCTACGGCGCGCAGGAGCTGTTTGATGTCTCCCAGGTGCGCGGCGGCACGCCGTATGGCGCAACCACCATCGCAGGCGGCGACGGCTCCCGTCAACCAAGCCAGGAAGAGCTGGCTATCGCTCGCTATCAGGGTGAACACGTCGCCAATGTGGCTGTGAAATTACACGGCTAACCTTTAACAGGAGGAGTTGCATGCCGAACCAAGAAGCGAAGGCCCACCACGTGGGCGAATGGGCAAGCTTACGTAATACCTCTTTGGAAATCGCCGAAGCCATTTTCGAACTCGCGAATTACGATGAAAAGCTGGCGGAGAAAATTTGGGAAGAAGGCAGCGATGAGGTGCTGTCGCGAGCTTTCGCCAAAACCGACAAAGACAGCCTCTTCTGGGGCGAACAGACCATCGAACGTAAAAACGTCTGATAGCTCAATTGCGCGGGCATAGCGCCCGCGCTAATTCATCACCCGGATTGCTCCGGGTTTATTGTTCTATTTTGCCGCCTCGTTCATGACCTTTTTGAACGTCTCCAGCGGGCAGAATCCCTGATCATCTACCGGACAACCGTTAAGCGCCAGCGTGACCCGCTGCGGCGGGGATTGCAGGCTCAAGGCGTCCGCGTTGCGCAGCTGTTCAGTGCTTTGATAGACATACTCAATCTTCATTAAATCGCGATTGCTGCCGCTATCGTGCCAGCGTTGGAACAGCAGCTTGCCGCCGATGGGGGTGCGCTCATACTGGCCCGGTAACTGGTAGGGTTTAAAGTCCAGCGCCGTCAGCAGCGAAGCGATATTGGAATCATGCCCGACCAGCAGCGTTACTTTCGCCTTACCGGCGCCATCGCCCACCAGCGCATTATCGATATATTTGACCAGCGGCTTAGCGACGTTGCGCGCCACTTCCGCGGAAGTAAACAGGCTGTCCTGATAGCCATTTTTCAGCTTCGACAACACCTGCCACTGCTTATCGCTGGCAATTTCGCCCCACGCCACCTGATCCTTCGGAAAACCTTCGTAGTACTGCAGGGTGAAGGCGTCGACCAGCGAGTTGCCGACCTTCAGCGGCCCGGAGACGCCCGGCTCCTGCTGATATTTGGCGCTAAAGGTATCTTTACCGTCGCTAAGCGAGCAGACATGCTTTTCTTTACAGGATGGCGAATTACGATAGTCGGTCATCTCTTCCAGCAGTTTGTAGCTCTCAGCGAGCTGCATCCCCTGACGCTCTTTTTCCATCGCCAGCACCGCTTTTTGCGCGAATTCGGCTGAATCGTCGGTAATGACCGGGTTGAAAGTGGGATCCATGGTTCCCATCTGCGGCTGATGATGCACAGGCACCCCGCAGCCAGGGAAAGCGCCGGTGATAAAGAACTGCGCGGTTGCGACGGTCCGCTGCAGGCTATTGGCGTAGGCGTAAACCGCATTCTCCGGCGGGCACTCGCCGCTGGTCACCAGCTTCTGCTGCGCCAGCCACTCACGCATATAGTGGCCCATATAGACTTCCAGCACGCCGCCTTTGGTGGTCAACTGGCCGCCAGGCACATCCCACTGCGGCCAGGATTTTGGCGTCGACTGCTCGAGTACGCTGCCGTTATTGGCCAGCGGCGCGCGCAGGTTGTGGCGGCTCATGATCAACACCTGTTGCAGCTGATACCCCTCTGGCGCAGCGGCGTCCTGCGCCTGGGCGCCGGCGGATAACAATACGGCCCCGGCCACCGCGGCGGCAAGTAGACTTTTTTTCATCCCTTCATCCTCAGTCATTTATTATCATCGCCATCATTGTGACGGATTTATGACATTTTTGCGGGCAATGGCTCACAAACTGAGGCGTCGGTCGCTTTTTTAGCGCTTCAGCCGGTCGCCATAATCGCGCATCCATTCCGCCAGCGGTTGCAACGCGCTGCGCATCGACAGGCCCAGCGGCGTTATCTGGTACTCCACACGTGGCGGTATTTCAGCGTACACCTCGCGGGAGACCAACCCGCGCTGTTCGAACAAGCGGAGCTGCCGGGTCAACTCTTTTTGAGTGATCGGGGCCGCCGCCCGCAACAGTTCGCCAAATCGCACCGGTTCATTAAGCACGATCAGCCGATATAAAATCGGAATCGCCCATTTCCCGGCGATCAGATTAACGAAATCCGTCATCGGACAAGGTTGTGGATCAAATTTTTTTTGCGCCGCCCGCGCAGTCTTTACCGTCATTGCACACCTCTTTGCGCATTAGTATCCATTTGGTACCTGGTATCCTTTGGATACTAATTTTTTTATAGTGCCTTTTCCACCCCGCACATTGGAGTTTCACAGATGGCACGTTTAGCAGGTAAATATACGCTGATTACCGGCGGTACCAGCGGTATTGGGTTAGCCACCGCGCAAGCGTTTATCGCCGAAGGGGCGAAAGTGGCAATCACCGGTCGCAATCCTGACGCCCTTGCACAGGCACAGGCGCAATTAGGGGAAAACGGCTGGGCCATCGCAGCGGATGCCGGCGATATTGTGGGACAGCGGCACCTGGCACAAGTAATTAGCCAACGCTGGCCACAGCTGGATGCGGTATTTATCAATGCAGGGGACGTTACCCATGGCGCGATTAGCGACTGGACGCCCGCGCAGTGGGATCAACTGATGAACATCAACCTGAAAGGACCGTTCTTCCTGCTGCAGGCACTACTGCCGCTGCTGGCGAATCCGTCATCGGTCATCCTTTGCGGATCGGTAAGCGCCCATATCGGGCTGCCCGCCAGCAGCGTGTACGCCGCCAGTAAAGCTGGAATATTATCGCTGGCGCGCACGCTGTCAGCGGAGCTGCTGTCGCGGGGAATTCGCGTCAACGGCCTGAGTCCCGGCCCGGTTCGAACTCCGGCGCTGAACAAACTTGGGCTCGGCGCAGATGCGCTGCAGGCGTTACAGGAAGAGATTAAAGCACTGGTACCCCTGGGCCGGATGGGCACGCCAGAAGAGCTGGCGAAAGCGGCGCTGTACCTGGCGTCGGATGAATCAAGCTACGTGGTAGGAACCGAGCTGCTGGTTGATGGCGGCACCGGCAACTTGTAAATCCGGAAGGCGGCGCTTATTCCGGTAAGGGTACCGCCGCCAGCGTACAAATCGCTTCATGTTCGCCGCCCCGGCGATCGACCATAACGACTTTATCGCCGGCTTTTTTTCCTTCACAGGGTTTAAGCACCTGCTCGACGATTCGTTCGCGAACCTGTTGGCCTTCCGACTGTGCCCAACAGGCAAAAGTCGTCAGCATTAGCGCCGAAGCAAACAGGCCAGCGGTACTGTTTTTAAACATGCATTACTCTCAGAAAATTCTCATTCAACGATTAGCGTACCAGCCGCAATCCCGTCCGTCTGTAAAATGACTTAACGGAGTGTTACGTCAGACGCTAAGGCGCTCACAGAGCGCCATCAACACATTAACACCATCAATACTTTAACATAATGAGCCATGGCTGATGCCTTTGGCACTTTTAGGTCATCTTTCGGAAACATCCCGATGTTATCGTCTTCGTGAGGCGTTATTTTTTCTTCTGTTTAAACAAATCATTAGGTTAATTTATGTCGGGTTTTGTGCTCTTTATCGTGGCGATTGCTCTACTGGGAGTCGCCGTTTACAGTCTGGTGTCCTATATCAAAGAACGTCGCGCCGCTCAGCTGCCAACCGATAAAAAAAAGAAATAATTCCCCTTTGCCAATCTTTACACCTGGGCTGCGTAACAAACAGAGAAGGCAGGCTTAGCGCCTGCCTTCTCTCCTGCTATCACTAAAAGTTAAGACTCCCAGGCCTGTTCCGCCTTTGTTGCATCAAACTGCGGCGGCGGTTTACGGAAACGGCGGGTCAGGTAAGTGAGATAAAGCAATCCCAACGCCGCCCAAACCAGGCCCAGCGTCAATGAGGTCGCCTCAAGGTTCAACCACAGCACCCCCACGGTTAATGCGCCTACCATCGGCAACAGCAGATAATGGAAGCGATCTTTCCAGGTTTTGTTATAACCCTTGCGCCGCCAGAAGTGGTTGTATACCGAGAGATTAACGAAGGTAAAGGCCACCAGCGCGCCGAAGTTGATTAGCGCCGTCGCGGTCACCAGGTCGAAGAACAGCGCCGACAGCGCGACGATGCCCACCATAATCACGTTGAGCGCAGGGGTTCGCCATTTCGGATGCACATAGCCGAAAATGCGCTCCGGGAAGACGTTATCGCGACCCATCACGTACAGCAAGCGCGACACGCTGGCGTGCGACGCCAGGCCCGATGCCAGGGTATTAACAAAAGTGGTGCACAGGAAAATCGACTGGAACAGCTTGCCGCCGACGTAGAGCGCAATTTCCGGCAGCGCGGCGTCCGGATCTTTAAAGCGATGGATATCCGGGAAGAACAGCTGCATAAAGAACGAGGCGACGATAAAAATAATGCCGCCGTACATTGCGGTAAGGAAGATGGCCTTCGGGATCACCCGCGCGGCATTCGGGGTTTCTTCTGAAAGCGTGGTAACGGCGTCAAAGCCGAGGAAAGAGAAGCAGACAATCGTCGCGCCGGTAATAATCGGAATCAGATGCGCATTCTCGCTGATGAACGGCTGCAGCGACCAGACGGTACCCACACCCTCGCCTTTATGCAGCCCTTGTACCACCAGAACCACAAACACCACCATGATGGAGATCTGCACCAGCACGAACAAAGTATTGAAGTTGGCCACCAGGTTGACGCTTTTCAGATTCGCCGCGGTCAGAATGGCGACAAAGGTCACCACCCACACCCACGGCGGCACTTCCGGAAACAGCGCGGAGAGGTAGATCTTCGCCAGCAGGACGTTAATCATCGGCAGGAACAGATAGTCCAGCAGTGAGGACCAGCCGACCATAAAACCGATGTGCGGGCTAATTGATTTTTGCGCATAGGTGTAGGCCGAACCCGCTTCCGGGAACTGGCGCACCAGCTTGCCGTAGCTGATGGCGGTGAATAGCACCCCAGCCAGCGCCAGCAGATAAGAGGCTGGAACGTGGCCATTACTGATGCCGGAAACGATGCCGAAGGTATCAAACACCGTCATGGGGGTCAGATAAGCCAGCCCCATCATCACCACTTGCCACAGTTTGAGCGATTTACGCAGACGCGGTTTTCCCGCCTGAGCGGCGTTTTCTGCAGGAAGATTAGCAGCCATGACGCATTCCCCCCATGCCGACGACAGTTTGCGGGCACAAAGACCGGGTAACAAACCTGCTTAGCAAGGGGGTAAGACGTAAATAAAAGGGTAAGACGGACCGATGAACGGCGGTAAGTTGGCATCCAATGCGGCCAAAGAGGCCCCCTTCTCCCTGCGGATATTTGAACATCTGCATCATCTCATTTCCTCGTCACACACTGTGTCGTTAACTGAAGCCCCGTTGCCGCCTGCGCTCCTTAACGCGACATCCGGGAAATGGCTGGGCTCCCAGCAAAAAGGACGACCAGGCTCCGCTCAGGCCGTATGATGCTACTGATTAAACTAATGCGCCCCTTACGGGGCGAACATCAGGCGTTTTTCAACATCCACTCAATTTCTGTTTCTGTGATAAGACGCTCAAACTGCAGTAACTCATCATTCTTACAGGCGTGGTAAACGTGGCAGAAACGCTCGCCAAGACGCTCCCGCAGATGATCGTTTTGCATAAACTCCCACAGCGCGTCGCTCTGGCGGATCGGGAACGGCAAGCCTTCTTGTTCCAGACCGTTACCTTCCACCTCTTCCTGCAGCGGCAGCGGATTATCCAGGCCGTGCAGGATGCCGGCGAAAATCGCCGCCATCACCAGATACGGGTTGGCGTCCGCCCCGGCTACGCGGTATTCAACGCGGTGGTTATGTCGATCGCCGCACGGGATACGCAGCGCTACCGTACGGTTGTTATGCCCCCATGACGCCTGCGTCGGCACATACATGCCCGCCTGGAAGCGACGATACGAGTTTACGTTCGGCGCCAGCAGCGCCATCGACGCCGGCATCAGGTCAATCATCCCGGCCAGCACGCGTTTCAGCAGGGCTGAATCCTCGCCGTCCGCATCCGCCAGCACGTTTTCACCCTTATTGTTTTGCATGCTGATATGGATATGCATCCCGCTACCCGCATGCTCTTCATAAGGTTTCGCCATAAAAGTGGCGTGCATCTTATGCTTCTCCGCCATTAAACGCACGAGACGTTTTAATGCCAGCGCATCATCGCACGCATCCAGCACGTTATCGGTGTGGTGGAGGTTGATTTCGAACTGCCCCGGAGAGGCTTCAGCCACCGCGCCATCCGCCGGGATCAGCTGTAACTGGGCCAGTTCATCAATATCATTCAGTACATCGGCAAAATGGTTGAGGTTATCAACGGAATAGACCTGGCTTTGGGTATTGCGGTCGTCGGTGCCGGGCGCGCACGGCGGCTGCAGGTAGCCTTCGGCATCGCGTTTGCGATCGAGTAAATAGAACTCCAGCTCTACCGCTACCACGGGGAACAATCCGCGCTGGCGGAGCTGCTGCCAGAGGCGGTTGAGTACGTTCCGCGGCTCAACGTCAAAGGGAGCGCCATCTTCATCAACCATGGTCAACAAGACCTGGCCGATGTATTCCGGATCGGCGGCCGAAGGGGTCAACGTACCTAATACCGGGACGCAGCTGCGGTCCGGTTCGCCCATATCCTGGCCAAGCCCGGCCTCTTCCACCACGTTGCCGAGAATATCCATCGCGAAAACGGACGCCGGGAAGTAGCAGCCTTTCTCGAGCTTGCTGAGGCTGGCGACCGGAATGCGTTTGCCGCGGAAGCAGCCGTTAAGGTCTGTGAGGAGTACATCGACGTACTGAGTGTTGGGGTAGGTTTCGAGGTAGCGCTTCACTTCTTTAGCGAACGCGCTTACCCGTCTCTCTTCCGTCTGCTGAACAAAATTCTCAACTTCTACGATATTGGTTTCCATGATTCACCGCCGTTGTTTTAGTTTTCGGACCCTGACTGAAAACGTCAAATATAATGTCCACCCTTCGAATGTGTATGCAAACAAAATGTTTGTCAAATGTTAAATTAAGTTTGCAAACGGCTATTTCCACTGCTAGATTGAGAAAATATTGAACGATATGGCCGTTTATCAGTCACTGGCGGTCATAATTTAGTCCACTTTGTGAGGGCGATCATGGAAAATATAATGTACAAGCCAGTTATTGGCGTCGTGATGTGTAGAAACAGGCTTAAGGGTCACCAGACCCAGACTCTGCAAGAAAAGTACCTGAATGCCATTGTTAACGCTGGCGGACTGCCGATTGCCCTGCCGCACGCGCTGGCCGAGCCGGAACTACTGGATGCGTTAGTCGATAAACTGGACGGGATCTACCTGCCAGGCAGCCCCAGCAACGTGCAGCCGCACCTTTATGGTGAAAACGGCGATGAGCCTGACGCCGACCCCGGGCGTGATCTTCTGAGCATGGCGCTAATTAACGCCGCGCTCGAAAGGCGCATCCCCATTTTCGCCATCTGCCGAGGGCTGCAGGAACTGGTTGTCGCCACTGGCGGGACTCTGTATCGTCGTCTGTTTGAACAGCCGGAACTGCTGGAGCATCGCGAAGATCCTGAACTACCGGTGGAGCAGCAGTATGCGCCGTCCCACCAGGTGGAGGTGCAGGAAGGAGGTTTACTTTCTCAGTTAATACCGGGCTGCAACACGTTTTGGGTAAACTCGCTACACGGCCAGGGCGCAAAAACGCTGGGTTCGCGTCTGCGCGTGGAGGCCCGTTCACCGGATGGGCTGGTTGAGGCGGTCAGCGTCAACGACCACCCTTTCGCGCTGGGCGTACAATGGCATCCTGAATGGAACAGTAGCGAATACGCCCTGTCGCGTATGTTGTTTGATGGTTTTATCACCGCCTGTCAGAGCCATGTCGCCGAAAAGCGGCGGCTCTGACCACTACAGTTAAGGAAATGCAAATATGAGCGATGACGGACTGGCGCCAGGGAAACGTCTGTCAGAGATCCGCCAACAGCTGGGTCTTTCACAGCGTCGTGCCGCCGAACTGTCTGGGTTAACACATAGTGCCATCAGCACCATAGAGCAGGACAAAGTCAGTCCTGCCATCAGTACGCTGCAAAAGCTGCTGAAAGTATATGGGCTGTCGCTCTCGGAATTCTTTTCTGAACCCGAAAAGCCGGATGAACCGCAGGTCGTCATTAATCAGGACGACCTTATCGAAATGGGGAGTCAGGGCGTTTCAATGAAACTGGTTCATAACGGAAATCCGAACCGTACGCTGGCGATGATTTTTGAAACTTACCAGCCTGGGACCACAACCGGGGAGAGAATAAAGCATCAGGGTGAGGAGATAGGCACCATACTGGAAGGTGAAATCGTGCTGACGATTAACGGTCAGTCGTACCACCTGGTGGCTGGACAGAGCTATGCCATTAATACCGGCATCCCTCATAGCTTCAGCAACACCTCGGCAGGTATCTGCCGCATTATCAGTGCCCACACCCCCACCACATTCTAATTTCTTAGCCTGAGCAGGTTTCAGGCTTTCTTCAGGCCTGTCGCGGCGGATGTAATATTTCCGCCGCGGCGAAGAACTCGCAGTAATAATACCTGCGCAGCGCGGAAATCTTATTTCCTGCTGGCCCAAAGATAATTAACGCCAGTGAATGGCGAAGAGACGGTTTTCTACCCCGGGGACGCCCTGCGCCCTGAGCAGCCTGAAAACGCCGAACCCTATATTTTGCCGATGATGTTTTTAAGGAGTCATGATGAATTTTCAGCACCTGGCTTACTGGCAGGAAAAAGCGAAAAACCTGGCCATTGAAACGCGCTTATTTATTAACGGCGAATATTGCGCCGCGGCCGATAATACCACCTTCGAGACTATCGACCCTGCCGCGCAGCAGACATTAGCGCAGGTCGCCCGCGGTAAAAAAGCCGACGTCGAACGGGCAGTGAAAGCCGCGCGCCAGGCCTTTGATAACGGCGACTGGTCGCAGGCCTCCCCGGCCCGGCGTAAAGCGGTTCTCACGAAATTTGCCGACCTGATGGAAACCCATCGTGAAGAGCTGGCGCTGCTGGAAACGCTCGATACCGGCAAACCGATCCGCCACAGCCTGCGCGACGATATTCCCGGCGCCGCCCGCGCCATTCGCTGGTACGCCGAAGCGCTGGATAAAGTCTATGGCGAAGTGGCGCCCACCGGCGGCAACGAGCTGGCAATGATCGTTCGTGAACCGATTGGCGTGGTGGCCGCGATAGTCCCCTGGAACTTCCCGCTGCTGCTGGCCTGCTGGAAACTCGGTCCGGCGCTGGCGGCAGGCAATAGCGTAATCCTCAAACCCTCGGAAAAATCGCCGCTTACCGCCCTGCGTCTGGCAGGGCTTGCAAAAGAAGCCGGACTTCCGGACGGGGTGTTAAACGTGGTCAGCGGCTTTGGCCACGAGGCCGGGCAGGCGCTGTCGCTGCATCCTGACGTTGAAGTCATCACCTTCACCGGATCCACCCGTACCGGCAAACAGCTGCTGAAAGACGCCGGCGACAGCAACATGAAGCGCGTGTGGCTGGAAGCCGGCGGCAAGAGCGCCAATATCGTCTTCGCCGACTGTCCGGATCTGCAAAAAGCGGTCAACGCCACCGCCGGCGGTATCTTCTATAACCAGGGACAGGTCTGCATCGCCGGCACCCGCCTGCTACTGGAAGAGAGCATCGCCGACGAGTTCCTGACGTTGTTGAAAGCGCAGGCGCAAAACTGGCAGCCGGGTAATCCGCTCGATCCCGATACCACCATGGGGATGTTAATTGATAACGCCCATGCCGACAGCGTGCACAGCTTTATCCGCGGCGGTGAGGCCAAAAGCACGCTATTCCTCGACGGGCGGAAAAATCCGTGGCCAGCCGCCGTCGGCCCAACCATTTTCGTCGATGTCGACCCGTCCTCAACCCTCAGCCGCGAAGAGATCTTCGGCCCGGTGCTGGTGGTCACGTGCTTCAAAAGCGAAGAACAGGCGCTGCAACTGGCCAACGACAGCGACTACGGTCTCGGCGCCGCGGTGTGGACCCGCGATCTGTCGCGCGCCCACCGCATGAGTCGCCGCCTGAAGGCCGGCTCGGTCTTCGTCAACAACTACAACGATGGTGATATGACCGTCCCGTTCGGCGGCTATAAGCAGAGCGGCAACGGGCGCGATAAATCGCTGCACGCGCTGGAAAAATTCACCGAACTGAAAACCATCTGGATTGCTCTGGAGTCTTGATCATGACTGAACATACCACTAGCTACTACGCCGCCAGCGCCAACAAGTATGAACCGTTCCCAACGCTGGAGGAATCAATCAACTGTGACGTCTGCGTCGTCGGCGGCGGTTACACCGGCCTCTCCTCGGCCCTGCATCTGGCCGAAATGGGCTACGACGTAGTAGTGCTGGAAGGCGCGCGTATCGGCTTCGGCGCCAGCGGCCGCAACGGCGGACAGCTGGTTAACTCTTATAGCCGCGATATCGACGTTATTGAGAAGAACTACGGCCCGGATGCGGCCAAAATGCTCGGCAGCATGATGTTCGAAGGCGGCGATATTATTCGCGAGCGCATCCAGCGCTACCAGATCCAGTGCGATTACCGCCCAGGCGGCCTGTTTGTGGCCATGAACCATAAGCAAATGGAAACGCTGGAAGAGCAAAAAGCCAACTGGGAGCGCTACGGTAATACCCAACTGGAACTGCTCGACAGCCATGCCATTCGTCGCGAAGTAGACAGCGACCGCTACGTCGGCGCCCTGCTCGACCACAGCGGCGGCCATATTCACCCGCTGAACCTCGCCATCGGCGAAGCGGACGCCATTCGTCTTAACGGCGGCCGGGTGTATGAGCAGTCGCCGGTGACCCGAATTCAGCACACCAGCCCGGCGGTGGTCAGTACCGCGCGCGGCCAGGTAACCGCGCGCTACGTGATCGTCGCCGGTAACGCCTATCTCGGCGACAAGCTTGAACCGGAGCTGGCAAAACGCAGCATGCCGTGCGGCACTCAGGTCGTGACGACCGCTCCGCTGTCGGAAGACTTAGCCCGCTCGCTGATCCCGAAAAACTACTGCGTGGAAGATTGTAACTACCTGCTGGACTACTACCGTCTTACCGGCGACAACCGCCTGCTGTACGGCGGCGGCGTGGTCTACGGCGCCCGTGACCCGGACGACGTAGAGCGGCTGATTATGCCGAAGCTGCTGAAAACCTTCCCGCAGCTGCAGGGGGTGAAAATTGACTACCGCTGGACCGGCAACTTCCTGCTGACCCTGTCACGTATGCCGCAGTTCGGCCGTCTGGATAACAATATTTACTACATGCAGGGCTACAGCGGTCACGGCGTGACCTGTACCCATCTGGCCGGACGCTTGATTTCAGAACTGCTGCGCGGCGATGCCGAGCGCTTCGATGCCTTCGCCAAACTGCCGCACTACCCGTTCCCGGGCGGGCGCAGCCTGCGAATTCCTTTTACCGCCATGGGCGCCGCCTACTACAGCCTGCGCGATCGCCTTGGGGTCTGATTTGCCGTTCGGTTCCGTGATTAACTTTTGCTAAAGGGTGTTTATTATGAGCAACAATGAATTCCATCAGCGTCGTCTTTCCGCTACCCCGCGCGGCGTGGGCGTTATGTGCAACTTCTTTGCCCAGAGCGCGCAAAACGCCACCTTGACCGATGTCGAAGGCAATGAATATATCGATTTCGCCGCCGGCATCGCGGTGCTGAATACCGGCCATCGCCATCCGCGGATGGTCGCCGCGGTTGAACAGCAGCTACAGCAATTTACCCATACCGCCTATCAGATCGTGCCTTATGAAAGCTATGTGTCGCTGGCGGAGAAGCTCAACGAACTGGCGCCGGTGAAAGGCCCGGCAAAAACCGCCTTCTTCTCCACCGGCGCGGAAGCGGTCGAAAACGCGGTGAAAATCGCCCGTGCCCATACCGGACGCCCCGGCGTTATCGCCTTCGGCGGCGGTTTCCATGGCCGTACCTATATGACGATGGCGCTAACCGGTAAGGTCGCGCCGTACAAACTGGGCTTCGGGCCGTTCCCCGGCTCGGTATACCACGTGCCGTACCCGTCAGCGCTGCACGGTATCAGCACCGCCGATTCGATTACCGCCCTTGAACGCCTGTTCAAAGCCGATATCGAAGCCAAACAGGTGGCAGCGATTATTTTCGAACCGGTACAGGGCGAAGGCGGCTTTAACGTCGCGCCGAAAGAGCTGGTTGCCGCAGTACGCCGCCTCTGCGATGAGCACGGCATCGTGATGATTGCCGATGAAGTACAGAGCGGCTTCGCCCGCACCGGTAAATTGTTCGCCATGGATCACTATGCCGATAAACCGGATCTGATGACGATGGCTAAAAGCCTGGCGGGCGGCATGCCGCTTTCCGGCGTGGTCGGTAACGCGCAGATCATGGATGCCCCGGCGCCGGGCGGCTTAGGCGGCACCTACGCCGGCAACCCGCTGGCGGTGGCGGCCGCGCATGCAGTGCTGGATATCATTGATAACGAAGCGCTGTGCGAGCGCGCGCAGTTCCTCGGCGAGCGCCTGCTGGCGACGCTACAGGAAGTTAAGGGCTGGTGTCCAGCGCTGGTGGAAGCGCGCGGCGTGGGTTCGATGATCGCCGCCGAGTTCTTCGATCCGGCGACCGGCGAACCGTCGGCGGCGATTGCGCAGAAAATCCAGCAGCAGGCGCTGGCGCAGGGCCTGCTACTGTTGACCTGCGGCCAGTATGGCAACGTTATTCGCTTCCTCTATCCGTTGACCATCCCGGATGCTCAATTCTCCCGCGCGCTGACGATCCTGCAGAGCGTCACTCGTCTGTAACGCCCTCCGCCGGCGGCGCTGGTCGCCGGCTGTTTTCCTCACTGCTGACGATACACTGCTGGGGATAGTGCTGCTGAAAATAGTGGCGCAGAAACTCCACGGTGGTGCGAATTTTGGCTGAGGTCGCCAGCCGCGACACGTAGACCGCCCAGACGTTGGCGGGCTGATAATAGTCCGGCAGCACGTGTACCAAATGGCCGCTGGCGATATTTTCACTGACATCCCACCATGAACGTAATGCAATCCCCTGTCCATCCAGACACCACTGATGCACAATTTCACCATGGTTGGAGGAGAGCGGCCCGGTTACCTTGATCGCGTGCTGGCCCTCTTTGCTGTGCAGTTGCCAGACGCCAAACGGATGATCGCGCTCTTTAATCACCAGACAGGGTAAGGCTGCCAGGTCGCTTAGCTGTTTCGGCGGCGAGTGGCGGGCAAGAAACTGCGGCGACGCGCAGAGAATACGATGGTTGGTCGCCAGCTTGCGGGCAATCAGATTCGGCGCGATATCGTCGCCGACGCGAATATCGAGATCCACCCCTTCATTGACTAAATCCACCAGCCGGTCCTGGACATCGAAGCGCAGCTCAAGTTGTGGGTACTGGCGCGCCAGCGCCGACAGCGCGGGGGCCACCACCCGACGGCCAAAACCGAAGCTGCTAATAATACGCAGCGTTCCCTGCGGTACCTGACGCACGTCGGAAAGCTCGTCCATCATCTCATCCACATCCTGCAGAATGCGCTGCGCCCATTCGTAGATCCGCTCCCCTTCTTCGGTAATGGTGACCCGACGAGTGGTACGGTGCAGCAACATCACATTCAGGGTTTGCTCCAGCAGCGAAACCCGCTTGCTGACGAACGCCGGTGAGACGCCAAGCTCCTCGGCGGCGGCAGCAAAACCGGCCCGGCGAGCGACCAGCATGAACACGCGTAAATCATTTAGCAGCGGCAGATTATTCATGATCTGTGTTTTATGTTTCACCAGTTAGCGTGATTAATTATGAACCAGTCAATTATAGGATAGGCAGGTGGTCAAACATCATCGCTAAAAAGTGAGAACCGGAATGAAAAAAACCTGTCGTATTGCCGCCATCCCCGGTGACGGAATTGGTAAAGAAGTTCTGCCTGAAGGTATTCGCGTGCTGCAAGCCGCCGCGCAGCGTTGGGATCTGTCGCTGAGCTTCGAACAGATGGAGTGGGCAAGCTGCGAATATTACGCCCATCACGGCAAGATGATGCCGGACGACTGGCGCGAGCAATTGCAGGGCTTCGATGCTATCTATTTCGGCGCCGTCGGCTGGCCGGATACCGTCCCCGACCATATCTCCCTGTGGGGATCGCTACTGAAGTTCCGCCGTGAGTTCGATCAGTACGTCAACCTGCGTCCGGTGCGCCTGTTCCCCGGCGTCCCCTGCCCGCTGGCGGGTAAAAAGGCCGGCGATATCGATTTTTACGTGGTGCGCGAAAATACCGAAGGTGAATATTCCGCCCTCGGCGGTCGCGCCAATGAAGGCACCGAGCATGAAGTGGTGATTCAGGAGTCGGTCTTCACCCGCCGCGGCGTTGACCGGATCCTGCGCTACGCCTTTGAGCTGGCGCAAAGCCGCCCGCGCAAAACGCTGACCTCCGCAACCAAATCTAACGGTCTTGCGATCAGCATGCCCTACTGGGATGAGCGCGTGGAAGAGATGGCCAAAAGCTATCCCGAAATTCGCTGGGACAAGCAGCATATCGATATTCTCTGCGCCCGCTTCGTGCTGCAGCCGGAACGTTTCGACGTGGTCGTCGGCTCCAATCTGTTTGGCGATATTCTGTCGGATCTCGGCCCGGCCTGTACCGGCACTATCGGTATTGCGCCGTCGGCTAACCTCAATCCCGAGCGCGCCTTCCCGTCGCTGTTCGAACCGGTTCACGGGTCGGCGCCGGATATCTACGGTAAAAATATCGCCAACCCGATCGCTACCGTTTGGGCCGGGGCGATGATGCTCGATTTCCTCGGCAACGGCGATGAGCGCTACCACGCCGCGCATAACGGTATTCTGGCAGCGATAGAACAGGTGATCGCCAGCGGGCCGAAAACTCCGGACATGAAAGGCACCGCCTCAACGCAGCAGGTCAGCGACGCTATCTGCAAGGCCATTTTGGCGTAATTACCCGGCCGCTCCCCGGTCGCGCTGCGCTTACCGGGGCTACAATGGCACGAGAATATCGCCCGATCGCGTAGCCCGGGTAAGGCGTAGCCGCTACCCGGGAAAACTCGCGCCAACTCCCCTCTCTCCTCTGAATGCAGAATCCCCCACGATTGACAAGTGAACCGCATCACAGCGGCGAACTTTATTCATTCCCGAAAGGAAAGAACCTGCGCCAATTCACCTTTTATTATTTCCGTTCCGTGTTTTATTGCTTCACGAATCGGCCAATTGTTTAATTCATGTAACGAAGAAATAATCCAATTGTTAATAGCATTTTACTACGAACCCTGACCCTACAGCGTGATAACAACGACAGGCTAAAGCCACCGACGGGCAACCGTGCCCAGGAGATCACTCATGTTGAGCAACGTAAAGAAAAAAGATGTGCCGCTGATTGTCATCAGTCTCGCGGCCATTGTTTTCATCGCCGCTACATTAAGTCTCTTCCCCCAGCAAACCGCGCAGGCGGCTAATTCGATTTTTAACGGCGTTACCCGCCTGCTGGGTTCCGCGGTACAAGTGCTGGTGCTGCTGGCGCTGGGACTGGTGTTGTATCTGGCCACCAGCAAATACGGCAATATCCGGCTCGGCGAAGGCAAAGCCGAGTACAGCACTCTCTCATGGCTGTTTATGTTTATCTGCGCCGGGCTCGGCTCCTCTACGCTGTACTGGGGTGTTGCCGAGTGGGCTTATTACTACCAGACCCCTGGCCTGAATATTGCGCCGCATTCAGCAAAAGCGCTGGAATACAGCATCCCGTACTCTTTCTTCCACTGGGGTATTAGCGCGTGGGCGACCTACACCCTCGCCTCGCTGATCATGGCCTATCACTTCCACGTGCGGAAAAACAAAGGCCTCAGCCTCTCCGGGATCATTTCGGCGATCACCGGCGTCAATCCGCAGGGCTTCTGGGGTCGTCTGGTTGACCTGATGTTCCTGATAGCCACCGTCGGCGCGTTAACCATTTCGCTGGTGGTCACTGCCGCCACCTTCACCCGCGGCCTGTCAGCACTCACCGGACTGCCGGATAACTTCACCGTCCAGGCGTTTGTGATCCTGCTCTCCGGCGGTATTTTCTGCATGAGTTCGTGGATTGGCATCAACAACGGCCTGCAGCGTCTGAGCAAAATGGTCGGCTGGGGGGCGTTCCTGCTGCCGTTGGTGGTATTACTGGTTGGCCCGACCGAATTCATCACCAATAACATCATCAACGCCATCGGTCTGAC
The DNA here is from genome assembly GCF_051207495.1 of Klebsiella sp. K-3. Lineage (NCBI taxonomy): Bacteria > Pseudomonadati > Pseudomonadota > Gammaproteobacteria > Enterobacterales > Enterobacteriaceae > Klebsiella > Klebsiella sp. K-3. Next base: position 42,636 of record NZ_JBPNXF010000009.1, read on the forward strand.
GACCCAAAACTTCCTGCAGATGAGCCTGTTTACCGACCCGCTCGGCGACGGCGCCTTTACCCGCAACTGGACCGTCTTCTACTGGTTGTGGTGGATCTCCTATACCCCTGGAGTGGCGATGTTCGTCACCCGCGTCTCCCGCGGACGTAAGATTAAAGAGGTGATCTGGGGGCTTATCCTCGGCAGCACCGTCGGCTGCTGGTTCTTCTTCGGGGTGATGGAAAGCTATGCCATGCATCAGTTCGTCAACGGCGTGATTAACGTGCCGCAGGTCATGCAGACCCTCGGCGGCGAAACCGCCGTCCAGCAGGTGCTGATGTCGCTGCCGGCGGGCAAGCTGTTCCTCGCCGCCTATCTGTTCGTGATGATTGTTTTCCTCGCTTCGCACATGGATGCGGTGGCTTACACCATGGCGGCGACCAGTACCCGTAACCTGCGCGAAGGCGAAGATCCGGATCGCGGCATGCGCCTGTTCTGGTGCGTGGTGATAACCCTCATCCCGCTATCGATTCTGTTTACCGGCGCTTCGCTGGAAACCATGAAAACCACCGTGGTGCTAACCGCCTTACCGTTCCTTGCCATTTTACTGATCAAGACCGGCGGCTTCGTACGCTGGCTAAAACAGGACTACGCCCACGTGCCTGTGCATCAGATAGAAACCCATACGCCCGAGCCGATCGTTAAAGCCGAGACGCTGCCGGTTGGCGCGGTACTCAAAGGCGACGGCCAGTCGCTGTAAAAAACGCTTACTGACAATAATCACAAGGTGACCCTACATGAGCAATTTAAGCCCTGACTTTACCCTGCCGATTAACTTTTGCGCCAATCCGCAGGACGCCTGGACCATTCCGGCCCGTTTTTACACTGACAGCCAGGCGTTTGAGCACGAGAAAGAGCGTATCTTCGCCAATAGCTGGATTTGCGTCGCCCACGGCAGCGAAGTCGCCAGGCCGAACGATTACATTACCCGAGAGATCATCGGCGAAAATATCGTTATCGTCCGCGGGCGCGACAACATTCTGCGCGCCTTCTATAACGTCTGCCCACACCGCGGCCACCAGTTGCTGAGCGGCGAGGGTAAAGCCAAAAACGTGATTACCTGCCCCTATCACGCCTGGGCCTTCAAGCTGGACGGCAATCTCGCCCACGCCCGCAACTGCGAAAACGTGGAGAATTTCGATAGCGATAAGGCAACGCTTGTGCCGGTTCGCCTTGAAGAGTATGCCGGCTTTGTGTTTATCAATATGAACCCGCAAGCGGAGAGCGTGGAAACGCAGCTACCGGGGCTGCAGGACAAAGTGCTGGAAGCCTGCCCGGATGTGCATGAGCTGAAACTGGCGGCGCGCTTTACCACTCTTACCCCGGCGAACTGGAAAAATATCGTCGATAACTATCTGGAATGTTACCACTGCGGCCCGGCGCACCCGGGCTTCTCGGATTCCGTGCAGGTTGACCGTTACTGGCACACCATGCACGGCAAATGGACGCTGCAGTATGGCTTCGCCAAACCGTCCGAGCAGTCATTTAAATTCGAAGAAGGCACCGACGCCGCGTTTCACGGCTTCTGGCTGTGGCCGTGCACCATGCTCAACGTCACGCCGATCAAGGGCATGATGACCGTCATTTATGAATTCCCGGTGGATGAAGAGACCACCCTGCAGAATTACGACATCTATTTCACCAACGAAGAGCTGACCGACGATCAGAAAGCGCTGATTGAGTGGTATCGCGACGTGTTCCGCCCGGAAGATTTGCGCCTGGTGGAAAGCGTGCAGAAGGGGCTGAAGTCCCGCGGCTATCGTGGACAGGGACGGATTATGGCGGATAACAGCGGCAGCGGGATCTCCGAGCACGGGATCGCCCATTTCCACAATCTGGTCGCCCAGGTGTTCCAGCCGTAATTGTTGAAGGAGTTAGCCATGTCCGTATTTCACTCAAATCTGTTTCGCCAGCAGGCGCTGATTGCCGGAAGCTGGCGCGACGCCGCCGACGGTACATCGCTTGCCGTCAGCAGCCCCTCCACCGGCGAGGCGCTCGGCCAGATCCCGAATATGGGACGGACGGAAGCGCAGCAGGCGGTGGATGCCGCCGCTGCCGCGCTGCCGGCATGGCGCGCGCTTACCGCCGCCCAGCGCGCAGCGTTATTGAAGAACTGGCACCGCCTGATCCTCGAAAACAAGACCGCGCTGGCGCAGATAATGACAGCCGAGCAGGGCAAGCCGCTGGCGGAAGCGGAAGGCGAAATCGCCTATGCAGCCTCGTTTATCGAGTGGTTTGCCGAACAAGGGAAACGCGCCAACGGCGAGATAATCCCCTCCCCCGGCGCCGATAAACGCCTGATGGTGATCCGCCAGGGCGTGGGGGTCTGCGCGGCGATCACCCCGTGGAACTTCCCGGCGGCGATGATCACCCGTAAGGCCGGCCCGGCGCTGGCCGCGGGTTGTACGATGGTAATTAAGCCTGCCAACGAAACGCCATTTACCGCGCTGGCGATGGCGGAACTGGCGAATCAGGCCGGGATCCCGCAGGGCGTGATTAACGTTGTCACCGGGCAGTCGCGTGAAATTGGCGCGGTGTTCACCGGCGATGAGCGGGTGCGAAAGCTCTCCTTTACCGGCTCGACCGAAGTTGGCCGCGTGCTGATGCGCCAGTGCGCTGAATCCATCAAAAAGCTCTCTTTAGAGCTCGGCGGTAACGCGCCGTTTATCGTCTTTGACGACGCCGATATCGATAAAGCCGTCGAGGGAGCGCTGATCGCCAAGTTCCGCAACGCCGGACAAACCTGCGTTTGCGTCAACCGCTTCTATATTCATCGCGCCGTCTACGACCAATTCTGCGATAAGTTCGTCGCCCGCGTCGCCGCCCTGAAAGTCGGCGATGGCAGCGAGTCCGATGTACAGATTGGCCCACTTATCAACGCCGACGCCGGGCGCAAAGTCCAGTCCCTGCTCGACGATGCGCTCACCCGCGGCGCGACGCTGTTAACCGGCGGAAAAGCACATCCGCTGGGCGGTAATTTCTTCACCCCGACGGTTATCGGCAACGTACAGCCGGGGTCACTGCTGCTGCAGGAAGAGATTTTCGGCCCGGTGGCCGCGCTGGTGAAATTTGAGGATGAGCAAGAGGTCATTGAGCAGGCCAATAACACCATCTACGGCCTCGCCTCCTATTTCTACAGCAACGATGCCGCCCGTATCTGGCGCGTCTCCGAGCAGCTGGAATACGGCATGGTCGGCATCAATACCGGGCTGATTTCCAACGAAGTCGCGCCATTTGGCGGGGTGAAACAGTCGGGTCTTGGCCGCGAAGGCTCGGAACACGGAATCGAAGATTACCTGGAGATGAAGTATCTCTGCCAGGGGTTGTAACTGTATTCTCCCGGCGGCGGCTCTGGCCACGCCGGGATTTTTGATGGAGTTCAGCGATGTCTGATTATCAAATGTTTGAGACGATCGTTCGCGATGTTGAACAGATCACCGCCCAGGTTAAGCGTTTTACGCTGGTATCGTCGACCGGCTCCCCGCTGCCGGAGTTCAGCGGCGGCAGCCATATAATCGTCCAGATGCAGGATGGCGAGCAGCGCTACAGCAATGCCTATTCGCTCATGAGCTCGCCGCTGGATACCACAAGCTGGCAGATTGCGGTGCGTCTTGAGTCGCCTTCCAAAGGCGGCTCGCGTTTTATGCATCAGCAGGTGCGACCGGGCGATACCCTGACGGTGTCCACCCCCAACAACCTGTTCGCCATCGAACCGCAGGCGCGAAAACATCTGCTGATCGCCGGCGGCATCGGCATCACGCCATTTTTAGCGCATATTCCTGAACTGGAACAGCTGCAGGCCGACTGGCAACTGCACTACTGTTTCCACGACGCCGACAATAATGCTTTCGTCGATGCGCTCAGCGCAGCGCCGTGGCGCGACCGGGTCAATATTCACATATCAGCGCTCGGCAGCCGTCTCGATCTGTCGCGCCTGTTCGCCGACATCGAGCCCGGAACCCACGTCTATACCTGCGGCCCGGCTGCACTTAACGAGGCGGTGAAAGCCGCCGCCGAACGGTATCAGGTTCCCGCCAGCCAGCTGCACTTTGAGCAATTTATCCTTGAGGATAAAGGCGGAGAGGCATTTACGCTGGTGCTGGCGCGTTCCGGACGCGAATTTACCGTGCCGCAGGATATGACCATTTTACAGGTGATTGAGAATAACAAAGCGGCGAAGGTGGAATGCCTGTGCCGCGAAGGGGTGTGCGGCACCTGCGAAACGATGATTCTGGAGGGCGAAGCCGACCACCGCGATCAGTACTACAGCGATGAAGAGAAAGCCAGCCAGCAGAGTATGCTGATCTGCTGCTCACGCGCTAAAGGCGGCCGGTTAGTGCTGGATTTATAGCTCGCTCTCCGGCCAGCGGCGCTGGCCGGAGAGACAATCACAATTCCAGCTCGCGGCGCAGCAGTTCGGCGATATCCTCGGGGCTTGCCGCATTTACCAGAGCGGTACGAAAACCCTCATGCATAATGCGCCGCGCCAACCGTGAGAAGATCCGCATATGCTGGTCACCCGCCGAGTGTTTGTTCAGCGTCAGCATAATGACAAATTGCGCTTCTTCATCGCCCCACATCACCGGTTGCGCCAGCCGCGCGACGCTGATGGTCGACTGCTCAATATGCTCGGATTTACTGTGCGGAATGGCGAAGCTAAAGCCCAGACCGGTGGAGAACACCGCCTCGCGGGCCCACAGGTCTGCCTCCAGCTTACGCGGATAGCGGCAACGCCCGGCCAGCAGCAGATTATCAGTCATCCCTTTCAGCACTTCTTCCTTGCTGCGCCAGTCGCTATTAAGCGTAATGCACTGGGTACTCACCAGCGGAACATCCTGCTGACGCATGCGGAACTGGGCCAGCAGATGCTCGACTTCCAGTGAGGTACGGCACTGCATCGCCTGATTCAGTAGCTGGCGGCAGGCGCGGCTATCCAGTTGCGCCAGGCGCGCCTTGGTCGCCGGGATTGCCGGCGCGCTCATACTCAATTCATCTAAACCGAGGCCAACCAGCAGCGGCAGCACCGATCCTTTCGCCCCCAGCTCGCCGCACAGGCCAATCCATTTTCCCTGACGATGCACCGCCTGCACGGCATAGTCCAGCGCGCGCAGGAAGGCCGGGTTCAGGCTGTTGTAATGACGCGTCACTTTAGCGTTATCGCGATCGACCGCCAGCAGATACTGCGTTAAATCGTTGCTGCCGATGCTAAAGAAATCGACCTCTTCACAGCACTGATCGATGATAAACATCACCGAAGGCACCTCCAGCATGATGCCGAGTGGGATCTTTTCATCAAACGGGATCTGTTCGGCGCGCAGCGACTGCTTGGCCTCCGCCAGCCGCTCTTTCACCCACAGAATCTCCTCCATTGATGAAATCATCGGGATCATAATTTTCAGCGAGCCGTGCGCCGAGGCGCGTAAAATGGCCCGCAGCTGAGTATGAAACAACGCTTGATACTCTTCATAGATGCGTACCGCGCGGTAGCCGAGGAACGGATTGTTTTCCGCCGGAATATTGAGATACGCCACCGGCTTATCGCCGCCGATATCCATGGTGCGCACGATAATACTGCGCCCGTTAGCGGGCTCCAGCGCCTGACAAAAGATGTTGTAGAGCTCATTTTCCGACGGCGCGCCGGGACGGTCCATATACAACATTTCGGTACGGAACAGCCCAACCGACTGCGCGCCGTTATTAAATGCCGCCACCGCTTCCACCGAATGCGCGATATTGGCGGCGATCTCTACGCGGATGCCGTCTTGCGTCTGCCCGGCTTTATCAAGCCATACCTGCTGCTGTTGCTGAATTTGCCCCTGTAGCCAGGACTCCTGCTGATAATAGCGCGCTACCGCTGGGCTGGGGTCCACCACCAGCAGCCCGGCATTACCGTCGATCTGTACCTGAGTTTCGACCCACGGCAGCAGCGCCGGCAGGTCAATGCCCACCAACGTAGGAATATTGAACGAACGGGCCAGAATGACAGTATGTGAAGTTGTGCCGCCGCTGCGCAGCAGTAGCCCTTTCAACTGCGACTTATCCAGTTCCAGAAACTGGCTTGGGGTCAGTTCATCGGCAAGACAAATAGCCGCTTCCCGCAGTTGTCCCGGTGCCGGAAAGCGATCTTCGCCATAGATATGCTGCAATAGCTGGAAGCAGACGTCGCGGACATCCAGCACTCGTTCCTGCAGATAGCTGTTGCCGGAATCGCGGAACTGGGCGCAGAAGTGGTCGCCGGTGGCGACAATAGCCTGTGCGCAGCTAAGGCCGGTGAGAATACCGCCAAGCAGGTGCTGGCGCAGCGAAGCATCGGTCGCCAGCGAACGGTGAGCTTGCAGAATCGCGCTGGCGGTGCCGTCATTGTCCAGTAACCGCAGATCGATATCCTGCACCAACAGACGCAAACCGGTATCCAGTGCCGCCTGTTCCTGTTCAAGGCTGGCGACCATCGGCAGTTCGCCAAGGTCGTGAAGATCGCGTGATTTGAGATGAACCAGCTTACCGCCAGCACTGCCGGCGCACACCGGGCGCGCAGGGAACAGCGTTGGGTTCAGCCGCGACAGCGATTCCGGCACCGGCTGGACATCCAGCGTTTGCGCAGAGGGCAGCGGCGCATCGCAGTGCGGAAATTCATTTTCAATAAACGCGGTTAACGCGGCATACGCTTCGTCTTCATCCTCCCCGCTGATAATCAGCTGACAGGCGTCTCCTTTTAGGGTGTTGCTGCCGATAATCGCCAGCGCGCTTTTCGCATTCCCGCGACCGTCGCTCCGCAGATTCCGCCACTCAACCGCCGACGAAAAACGGTTACACAGCGTTTCGACCAGGCTCGCCGGGCGCGCATGCACGCCATTTGGCAAATCACATATGAATTCAATTACCAGTGCCATCGCCTTCCTCCTGAGCAATGCGTTATTTCAGCCAAAGGTAATGAAAGTAGTGGCAATGAACTACGTGATAAAACTGGCAATTACTGGACTATTGTACACATACATCTTTTTTATGCTCGCCATCACAATTCATCAGTTCAGGCGTACGTAGCCCTAATAACAGCTAAGATTTGAGGTGGATCGCAATTCCTTTCTCACCTTACAAATATCCAGTAAATGCACTTTTTCTCTACTATTTTATACCCCGCCCTTTTTCTAATGTTGAGGCATCAATACTGTCACGGGCCACACAGCGCTCAGGAGCAAGCAATGAACGAACTGGTGCACATACTAAAAAATACCCGCCAGCATCTGATGACCGGCGTCTCACACATGATCCCCTTCGTCGTTTCCGGCGGGATCCTGCTGGCGGTGTCCGTCATGTTATATGGCAAAGGCGCGGTGCCCGATGCCGCCACCGACCCTAATCTGAAGAAGCTCTTTGATATCGGCGTCGCCGGGCTGACGCTGATGGTACCTTTCCTTGCCGCCTACATCGGCTACTCCATTTCTGACCGCGCCGCGCTGGCCCCCTGCGCCATTGGCGCCTGGGTCGGCAACGGCTTCGGCGCCGGCTTCTTCGGCGCGCTGATAGCCGGAATGATTGGCGGTCTGGTGGTCTATTACCTGAAAAAAATTCCCGTTCATAAAGTTCTACGCTCGGTGATGCCTATCTTCATTATTCCCATCATCGGCACCTTTATCACCGCCGGGATCATGATGTGGGGCCTCGGCGAACCGGTGGGCGCGCTGACCGCAAACCTGACCAGCTGGCTGCAGGGGATGCGCGAAGGCAGCATCGTGGTGCTGGCCATCATTATGGGCCTGATGCTGGCCTTTGATATGGGCGGCCCGGTTAACAAAGTGGCCTACGCCTTTATGTTGATTTGCGTCTCTCAGGGCGTCTACAGCGTCGTGGCAATCGCCGCGGTCGGCATCGCCGTACCGCCGCTGGGCATGGGGCTGGCGACGTTAATTGGTCGCCAATATTTTACCGCCGAAGAGCGTGAAACCGGCAAGGCCGCGCTGGTGATGGGCTGCGTCGGGGTGACCGAAGGCGCCATTCCTTTTGCCGCCGCCGACCCGCTGCGCGTTATTCCCGCCAACATGATTGGCGCCGCCTGCGGCTGCGTCACCGCCGCGCTGATGGGCGCGCAGTGCTATGCCGGCTGGGGCGGGCTTATCGTGCTGCCGGTGGTCCAGGGCAAACTCGCCTTTGTCACCGCACTCTTTGTCGGCGCCTGCGTCAGCGCGGCCTGCGTCATCGCCCTGAAAGCATTCACCAAAAAGCAACCGTCCGACGCCCAGGCCGACGATGAATTAGATCTTGATTTCGAAATTAACTAACAGACTGGAAGGAACACCTTATGACCCACATTATCGCCGTCACCGCCTGCCCATCGGGCGTCGCCCATACCTATATGGCCGCCGAGTCGCTGGAAAGCGCCGCTAAAGCCAAAGGCTGGCAGGTTAAGGTTGAGACCCAGGGTTCCATCGGCATTGAGAACGAACTCACGGCGGAGGATATCGCCGCTGCCGATATGGTCATTCTGACCAAAGATATCGGCATTAAGTTTGAAGAACGTTTTGCCGGGAAAACCATTGTGCGCGTCAATATCAGCGATGCGGTAAAACGCGCCGACGCCATCATGAACAAGATAGACAGCCACCTTTCCCAGAACGCCTGAAGCCCAAAAGAGGCGCTTACGCGCCTCTTCGCCACAACACGGAGTTTGTCATGACGAATCGTACGCAACGCCTGAAAACCAGCCTGTTCGCCCAGCCGCGCGAAATCTCCCTTGAACGCGCATTGCTTTATACCGCCAGCCATCGGCTGACGGAGGGCGAGCCGGTGATTATCCGCCGGGCGAAAGCCACGGCGTGGATCCTCGATAAGGTGGCCATTTCGATTCGTGATGATGAACTGATTGCCGGCAACCGCACCGTTAAACCACGTGCGGGAATTATATCGCCGGAGATGGATCCATACTGGCTGCTCAACGAACTCGACACCTTCCCGACCCGCCCGCAGGACCGCTTCGCGATAAGCGAAGAAGATAAACGAATTTACCGCGAAACGCTGTTCCCTTACTGGGAAAAGCGCTCAATGAAAGATTTCATCAATGGTCAAATGACCGAGGAAGTAAAGGCTGCTATCAGCACGCAGATTTTCAGCGTTAACCAGACGGATAAAGGCCAGGGCCATATTATTATCGACTATCCGCGGCTGCTGAATAATGGCCTTGACGCGCTGATCGCCGAGCTGAAATCACACTGCGCCCGGCAGCCTGATAACCACTTTTATCAGGCGGTCCTGATCTTGCTTGAAGCTTCGCAGCGTCATATTTTGCGCTACGCCGCGCTGGCGGAAGAGATGGCCGCGAACTGCGCGAATGCCCAGCGTCAGCGGGAGCTGGCAACCATCGCCGCGACCTCACGCCATAACGCGCAGCATCGGCCGCAGGATTTTGCCCAGGCCTGCCAGCTGTTCTGGTATATGAACATTATTTTGCAGTATGAATCCAACGCCAGCTCGATTTCGCTCGGACGCTTTGACCAGTACATGCTGCCTTTTTATCAGGCGTCGCTGACTCAGGGTCAGGATCCCGCGTATCTCAAGGAGCTGCTGGAGTCGCTATGGGTGAAGTGTAACGATATCGTTCTGCTGCGTTCGTCCAGCAGCGCGCGCTATTTCGCCGGTTTTCCCACCGGCTACACCGCCCTGCTTGGCGGACTGACGGAAACCGGGCGTAGCGCGGTAAACGTACTGTCCTTTCTTTCTCTCGATGCTTACCAGAATGTGCAGCTACCGCAGCCGAACCTGGGGGTGCGGGTCAATGAACTAATAGATCGCCCGTTCCTGCGCAAAACCGCTGAGACCATTCGCCTGGGCACCGGGATCCCGCAGATTTTCAACGATGAGGTGGTCGTCCCGGCCTTCCTCAACCGCGGCGTGTCGCTGGAAGATGCCCGCGATTACGCGGTGGTCGGCTGCGTGGAGCTCTCTATTCCGGGGCGTACCTACGGCCTGCACGATATCGCGATGTTTAATCTGCTGAAGGTGATGGAAATTGTGCTGCAGGAAAATGAACAGCAGCCCGATGTCAGCTGGGACGGCCTCATCAGCCAAATCCGCGACAAAATCCGCTATTACATCAAGCTGATGGTTGAAGGCAGCAACATTTGCGATATCGGCCATCGCGACTGGGCGCCGGTGCCCCTGCTGTCATCCTTTATCGAAGATTGCGTGCAGCACGGCAAAGATATCACCGCAGGCGGCGCGCGCTATAACTTCTCCGGCGTTCAGGGTATCGGAATCGCTAACCTGAGCGATTCGCTGCACGCGCTGAAGGGCATGGTCTTCGAGCAACAGCGCCTCAGTTTTGCCGAGCTGATGGCGGTGCTAAAAGCCAACTTCCGCACGCCGGAAGGAGAAAAAATCCGCGCCCGCTTGATCAACCGTTACGAGAAATACGGCAACGATATCGACGAAGTCGATAATATTAGCGCCGATCTGCTGCGTTTTTACTGTAAAGAGGTAGAACGGTATCTGAACCCGCGCGGCGGCCATTTTACCCCTGGCTCCTATACCGTCTCCGCGCATGTGCCGCTGGGCTCGGTCGTCGGCGCGACGCCGGACGGTCGACTGGCTGGCGAACAGCTGGCGGACGGCGGCCTGTCGCCAATGGTTGGACAGGATGCTCAGGGGCCGACGGCGGTGCTGAAATCGGTCAGCAAGCTGGATAACTATCTGCTGTCGAACGGTACGTTGCTGAACGTCAAATTCACCCCGGCAACGCTTGCCGGAGATGGCGGCCTGAACAAACTGGCAGACTTTTTACAGGCCTTCTGCAAGCTCAAGCTGCAGCACATCCAGTTTAACGTGGTCAACGCCGACACCCTGCGTGAAGCGCAGCAGCGGCCGCAGGACTTCGCAGGCCTGGTGGTGCGCGTCGCGGGCTACAGCGCCTTCTTTGTTGAGCTGTCGAAGGAGATACAGGATGACATTATCCGCCGCACCGCGCATCAGCTGTGAGGTCATCGAAACGCGCGCCGATACGGCGCGCATTTTTAACCTCCAACGCTACTCGCTTAATGACGGGCAAGGGATCCGCACGGTGGTGTTTTTCAAAGGCTGCCCCCACACCTGCCCGTGGTGCGCCAATCCTGAATCGATCTCGCCAAAGATCCAGACCGTGCGCCGGGAGAGTAAATGCCTGCGCTGCACGCGCTGCCTGCAGGACGTCGCCGAGTGTCCCTCCGGGGCATGGGAGCAGATTGGCCGGGATGTTACGCTCGATGCCCTGCTGCGCGAGGTGCTTAAGGACGAGGTCTTCTTCCGCGCCTCCGGCGGCGGCGTCACCCTGTCTGGGGGCGAAGTGCTGATGCAGGCCGTGTTTGCCGCCCGCTTCCTCCAGCACCTGCGCCACTGGGGGGTGCGCACCGCTATCGAGACCGCGGGCGACTGCGCCTTTACCCGTTTTCTCCCGGTGGCCGAAGCCTGTGACGAAATACTGTTTGATTTGAAAATCATGAATAGCGAGCAGGCCCATTCACTACTGCAGATGAATCAGCCGCGAGTGCTGGACAACTTCCGTCAGTTGGCCAGCCGCAAAATGAATCTTATCCCGCGCGTGCCGCTGATCCCTGGCTACACGATGAACACGGAGAATTTTAAGCAGATCTTAAAGTTCCTCGCGCCGTTCGGTCTGACGGAGATTCATCTGTTGCCGTTTCATCAATATGGCGAGGCGAAATACCGTCTGCTGGGTAAAACCTGGCCGCTGGCCAACGTCAACGCTCCCCGAGAGGCGGATATTCATCCTTATCAAGCGCTGGCTGAAGCAGCAGGATATCACGTCACTATCGGCGGTTAACGCCTGGAGGATGTTATGGACTTCAACATTGTCGCGGTGACCGCCTGCGTGAGCGGGGTTGCACATACCTATATGGCAGCCGAGCTACTGGAAAAAGTCGGTCATCATGAAAAATGGTCTCTGAAAGTGGAAACCCAGGGCGCGCTCGGCGTGGAAAACCGAATTAGCGAAGAGGATATTGCCCGCGCCACGGTGGTATTACTGGTAACCGATATCGAAATCGATGGCGCTCAGCGCTTTAACGGACTCCGTACCATTAAAACCAGTATCGCCACCTTCCTGTTGCAGCCACAGCAGATTGTCAAAGCCGTTAATAGCATTATGAAAAAGCCGGTCGTTTACCTGGAAGTTCCCTGACCGGCCACGGCGTTTATTGCACGTCGAGCAGCCACTTTTGCGCGGGTGTCAGGCGGCTCGCCGTTTCTGGCGTCAGCCAGCGCTGCTGGTCCTGCTGCGCGGTATCAGCACGATCAATATATAAGCCATGAAGCACGCGCCTTCTGCTGCCTTCACGATTGCGGGTGCCGCCGTGCCAGGCATGCGCGTTATAAATCATTACGCTGCCGGCCGGCGCGGCAAAAACAATTTCATCAGGATGCGTCTTTTCAGGATCCGCCAAAACCTCTTCCGGCAGCTCCGGGCGCAGATGGGTCGCGGGAATAATCCGCGGCGCGCCGTTGGCGGCGCTCAAATCATCAATAGCCCATATCGTATTGACCAGATGCACTTTCGGGAAGTCTACCCGTGGCTTTTTCCAGTCGGCGTGCAGCGGTTGATGACCACCGTTATACAGCGCCTCGCGGGCATTGAGGCTGGAAACTTTAAACGCGCCATTAAAAATATAACGACAGGCGGAAAGAATGAGCGGATGCGACCACACTTTCTCCCAGATAACGCCCTTGTTGATGAGGTTGGCAATACGCGTCGCCGTCGCCTCCTGATGGTGTTCCATCGCCAGATTCTCGCCTTCACGTTCCACCAGCGCGTCAATGCGCTCGCGCATTTCGCTCAGCCACTGAGGATCAACGACGTTGTGCACCACGGTATAGCCAAGCGTATCAAGTTCATGTTTCATTTGGTCGCTTAGCGTCCGGGTCGCGCCAAGCGCCTCCAGATGAATCATCGATTGTGAGTCCATATTGCCTTCCTTTTAACTTTTAGATAACACAATCAAACTCTACGATGCGGCCAACGACCAGGCAGGAAGGAAAAACTACGAAAAACTGGATATCCGTACGCCAGACACAAAAATGTGAGCCTTATCAATAATTGACGGAGGGTGAATTCGTCGAAAATATTCACCCATTTAATAATGCATCCGTAGCGCGCCGTAAGGCGGAACATCAGGATAAAAAAGATTATAATCAAAGAGATAATTTTAACTCGGGGTCGACAGGATGATTGATGATCTGGCGGGCATACTAAATCGTTTAGTTAATCAAAAAGATAGGCTGCAAGTCCGCTTTCCGGAGCCGGATATTCCCGTTCCGGCGCTGGCGCTGAAGGTGCCCTTCCCGCGCCTGGAGATTGTCCTTGAAGGCGAGCTTCATGAACAGGGGCTGCCGCTATCCGCGGCGGTCTTAGCCACATCCCAGGTACTCTACGTACAGGCGGGAAAGTGGACGCTACCCGAGTGGACCGGCCCGGCGGCCACGCTCAGCATTTTATTCGGCCGCCAAAAGCTCGGCTTTTGCCTCCAGCGCTGGGACGGTAAAACACTACATACTGAAAAGCAAAACGTCGCCAGGCTGGGCCCCCGCGTTGGCTCCTATCTGCTGCTGGCGTTGAATGAGGTCTGCCTGCAGCCTGACCCAATAACCGCCCGGCTGGTAGTTTCCGCGCTGTTAAGCCACTGCCTTGAACAACTAGTCGGGCTGGAAATGCGCGTTAGCCGCAGCCGCGATCTGTTTTTAGCCGTTCAGGATTATCTACAAGAAAATCTAAGCCAGCCGCTGACCCGAGAATCGGTGGCCAGACGCTTTCATATTACCCCGAACTATCTTTCGCATATATTTCAGAAGTCAGGCTCGGTGGGCTTTAATGAATATCTAACCGCCGTGCGGCTGGAAAAAGCCAAGCAACTATTACGCGGTTATGATTTAAAAGTAAAAGAAATTGCGCATAATTGCGGCTTTATCGATAGCAACTATTTTTGCCGGGTGTTTAAACGTAATACTGAACGTTCACCCTCGGAATATCGTCGGCACTGCCGTAGCGCGCAGCAACGATAATCATCCCAGGGGAAATAAGAATGGACTGACCTCGCGGAATTATTCCAACGACCTACCACTCCATGGCGACGAGATCAGTGGCGCGGATACTAAAGCGTTCGCTGGTAGTGTAATTAGCACAATGTGCTACATCAGCAGCTAATTAACGTATCTCCGCGCCAAATCAATTTTTATCCCGGCTGAACGTTCACCTTTTCACCGCTATGCGCAAAATATCCTCGCCTGGCCAATAACGTCCAGGCGAACCGCGGCGCCAGTTTGCCAGGCAGCCTGGCTGACGGTTTTCAGCACCAGCGGCATCGATTGCCCTGCCACCGTCACCGTCAGCGTCGAGATATGGCCGGCGAAATCGACATCTACGATGCGAAAGGCGCTCTCCTGCGGCGCGCACGGCGACACCCGCAGTTGCTCCGGGCGCAGCATCACGCGCCCGCGGCCGCTGGCGTGAGGATTGTCAGTCGGCAATTCGCCGATGGCGCAACGCGCGCGCCCCTCCATGAGTTCGGCGTCGAGCACCAGCGCATCGCCAAGAAACAGCGCGGTGGCCTCGTCAACCGGGCGCGAATAGACCTCGAACGGGGTTCCTACCTGAGCAAAACGTCCTTGCCGCATCACCGCGACCTGGCTTGCAAACGACAGCGCCTCCGTCTGATCGTGAGTGACCAGAATCGACGCTACGCCAGCCTCGGCCAGCAGGTCGGCGGTGGCTTTACGCGTTGCCGCCCGCAGCCCGGTATCCAGCGCCGAGAAAGGTTCATCCAGTAACATCAGCGATGGCCGCTGGGCCAACGCGCGCGCCAGCGCAACCCGCTGCTGCTGGCCGCCGGAAATTTCATGCGGCCAGTGGTTCGCTAATGTCGAATCTAACGCCACCATCTCCATCAGCGCAGCGACCCGACGGCGTTTCTCTTCGCGGTTACAATCCAGCCCCCAGGCAATATTGTCCGCGACGTTAAGATGGGGGAACAGCGCCCCTTCCTGCGGCACGAAACCGATCCCGCGCTGATGCGCCGGCACAAACACGCCTTCGGCAAACAGGGTGTTGCCCTGCAGAACGATTCGCCCGTTATCCGGGGTTTCAAAACCGGCAAGAATTCGCAGCAGCGTGGTTTTACCGGAACCCGACGGGCCGACAATGGCGGTACGGCTTCCCGGCGCCACGGTCAGATTAAGGTTATCAAGCACCAGCGCGTCGGCGAAGGATTTCGAGATAGAGGACAATTCCAGCATGTTACAACCCTGCAATTTTTTTCGACTGCACATAAAGAACCGCCGTCAGCGGCAGCGAAATCACGATCATCAGCATCGCATAGGGCGCCGCGGCGACGTAGTCGATCTCGCTGGTCAACGCCCAAAAACCGGTCGACAGCGTGCGGGTGCCTAACGGCGATAGCAGCAACGTCGCGGTGAGCTCGTTGCTCACGCCAAGAAACACCAACGCGGCGCCAGCGGCCGCTCCCGGCGCGGCCAACCGCATGGTAACGCTCCATAAGGCGCGAGCCGGGCTGCGGCCAAGGCTACGGGCGACGTTTTCCAGCTCAACCGGCGCCTGGGCGATACCGGCGCGCAGGTTAATCAGCGCTCGCGGCATAAACATCAGCAGGTAAGCGAGGAACAGCGTCACTTCGGTCTGATACACCGGACGGGCATAGTGGATGGCGACCGTCACCAGCGCCAGCGCGGTGACGATGCCCGGCAGTGAGCTGGTGATATAATTACAGCCTTCCATCACGCGGAACAGCCGGCGCGGATAACGCACGCCGAGCCAGGCGATAGGAATCGCGCAAGCGGTGGTCAGCAGCGCGCCGCCCGCTCCCAGTAGCAGGGTCTGGCGCAGCGAATGCCAAAGATCGGCATGCAGCCAGTTCTCCACACCGCCAAGCCATAGCCAGCGGCACAGCACCAGCAGCGGGACGCCCATCGCCAGCATCACCAGCGTCAACAGCAGCAGTTGCGCGCCCCATGCGGCCACGTTGCCCAACGGACGACGCTTCTGTTCTCGCGCCGCGCCGGCGCCGATGCGCGCATAACGCGCTTTGCCGCGCGAGAGGCTCTCCAGTAGCAGGATAGCCAGGCAGCACAGCGCCAGTACCCCTGCCAACATATTCGCCGCCGGTCCGCTAAAGGTGGACTGGAACTGGTCATAAATGGCGGTGGTGAAGGTATCGAAGCGAATCATCACATACAGGCCATATTCCGCCAGCAGATGCAGCGCCACCAGCAGCGCGCCGCCGCAGATAGCCAACCGCAGTTGCGGCAGCACCACGCGGAAGAAAACCTTCCACGGCGGCGTGCCCAACGAGGCGGCAACATCTTCCAGAGTCGGGTCGAGACGACGAAGCACCGCCGCCACCGGCATGTAGATAAAGGGATAGTAGGCCAGCACCGAAAGGAACACCCCGGCGGACAGGCCGTGCAGCGAGGGAACCGCGCTAACCCAGGCATAGCTCTGGACAAATGCCGGGATAGCCAGCGGCGCGACCGCCAGCGCCGACCACAGCTGACGCCCGGCAAGCGCGGTGCGTTCAGTAAGCCAGGCCACCGCCACGCCAAGCGTGATGCAGATGGGCACCGCCAGCAGCGTCAGCCACAGCGTATTGCTGAGCAGTTCGGCCACCCGCGGGCGAAACACCAGGGCTTTAATAGTCGGCCAGCCGGTCTCAATCCCCACCGCGGCCACAAAACCTAAGGGCAGTAACGCCATTACAGAAAACAGTACAGCTAAGGCAACCATCGGAAATGCAGGACGCCTGCGCTCGGGCAGGCGTCCTGTTTTCTTTCCGAGTACCAGACTCAGGACAGACATAGATAAATCACTTCAGCATCAAATTACAGCAGGCCAGCCTGGGTCATCAGGTCGATCACTTTTTTGCTATTCAGCGTTGATGGCTCAACCTTCGGCGCGTCCAGCTCTTTCAGCGGCGTCAGTTTCGGGTTAGAGGCGGCATTCACGCCCACCGCATATTCGAAGGCATTATTGGTACGCAGCTCATCCTGACCCTGCTTGCCGGTAATCCATTTGATAAACGCCTGCGCCTGCTCTTTATGTTTGCTGGACGCCAGTACGCCGCCGCCGGAGATACTCACGAAAGCGCCCGGATCCTGGTTTTTAAAGTAATACAGCCTGGTGTTTTTGCTGTTCTCGCCGGTTTTCGCCTGGTCGACAAAGCGGTAATAGTGGTAGATCACCCCGCCGTCGATTTGTCCGGCGTTGACAGCTTTCATTACCGTGCTGTTGCCTTTGTAGGCCACGAAGTTCGTTTTCATCGCCTTCAGCCAGTCGAGCGTCGCTTTTTCGCCCTTCAACGCCAGCATGGCGCTAACGATGGCCTGGAAGTCTGCGCCCGATGGAGAGGCGGCCCAGCGCCCTTTCCACTCAGGTTTCGCCAGGTCCATCAGCGAATGCGGCAGCTGAGATTCGCTGATTTTCGCCGGGTTATAGACGAAAACGGTACTGCGGGCAGCAATGCCAATCCAGCGGCCGTGCTCAGGACGATACTGCGGCGCGACCTGATTCAGCGTCGCGGCATCCAGCGGCGCAAACAGTTTGGCGTTATCAACCAGCACCATTGAAGGCGAGTTTTCAGTCAGGAAGACATCCGCCGGCGAGGCTGACCCCTCCTGCACCAGTTGATTACCCAATTCGCTATCGTCGCCGTTGCGCAGCGTGACTTTAATACCGGTTTCTTTGGTAAAGCCGTCAACCCAGGATTTCACCAGGTTTTCATGCTGGGCGTTATACACCACAATGCCGTCGCCATTGTCAGCAGCCATAACCTGCGGAGCGGTAAACAGAGCCGAAGCAGCGAGCATCGCCGCGCAATATGCCGATAAGCGGAAATTCATAAGCTAATCCTTAGTATGGGTAGTCGAAAAGCCGTGGAGAAACCGGGTTGGCACGGATTAAATCACAGAGGAATGTGAATGATAATGAAAACAATTACCATCATTTTAAAAAAGTGAAAAACACCGCCAATTAGAATTTCCTGATGACAAAATGCTTATTTCGACGCGCGACTGAAACAAACATTAAGACAACATTAAGCCAGCAGCTTTAAATATTATCGCTGTTTAAAATCTTGATCGTCTTCACAGATTCTACCCACGACACGGCAACGGACAGCTGTTTGCCGGGTGAAACCATCACTCTTACCAATAATTTTAAATGAGAATGATCTTGATAATCATTCTCAATATCACATATCATCCTGTTCCAGCAGCAAGATACGAAGAAAAGACGACTAAAAAGCCGAAAATGGATATTTTATGTTTAAGGAAACCCTTTTAAACACTCTGGTTATAGGCTGCGCGTTGCTCATGAGCGCCTGTCACAGCCCGGTTTATCCCCTCTCCCCTGCCGGCGAGCGCGCGCTGGTAGAGCAGGCGGATATTCGCGATACCGCCAGCGGACGCTCCCTGACGCCGCAACAATTGCTGAACCAACTCGCTCAGGCGCCGCTGGTTATTGTCGGCGAAGAACATACCAACACCCAGCATCACCAGATTGAGCGCTGGCTGCTGCAGAACCTTCACACCCTTCGCCCGCAGGGCAGCGTACTGATGGAGATGATTGACCTAAGCCAGCAGGAGGCGGTTAATCGGGTCAAGCAGGCCAGCCTCAGCGGAACGACCGTGAGCGCCACTCGCGCGGCGGAAACGCTGCGCTGGAATCCCGGCTGGCCGTGGGCGCTTTATCGCGATGTCGTGATGACCGCGCTGCAAGCGCCTTATCCACTGCTGGCAGCTAACCTCAGCCGCCAGCAGGTGAGCGATATTTATCAACATCCCACGTTTCCCCGCGGAGCACTTTCCAACAGCCCGCAGGTACATGAATCGCTATCGGCCATTATCTTTCTGATGCATAACGGGCAAATCGATGGCGAGCAGGTTACCTCTATGCTCGCTATCCAACAGCAGCGCGATCGCCTGATGGCGATGCAAATGAAAGCCGCGCCGCGCCCTGCGCTGTTAATTGCCGGCGGTTATCATGCGGCGAAAGATATTGGCGTACCGCTGCATCTGGCCGATCTCAAGGCGGAAAAACCGCTGGTCTTACTGCTGACCACCGACGGCGCCACGCCGACGGCGAAGCAGGCTGATTATGTCTGGTCGGTAGCGGCAGAAAAATGAATATCCCTCTCTCCACGCCATTGATAGCGTCGCGCCCCCGCTGGTTCACGGGAACAACGGCCAGCGTGCTGGGTCATCTGGCGCTGGCCGTACCTTTTATCATTCATTTCGCCTCGCCGCCGGATGCCGCGCCCCCTGCCGCGGTGATGGTGGAGTACGCGCCGGAACTGGAAGTGTCATTTATTCATCCCGAGCTGCCGCCGGGCGTCACCCAGCAGCGCAAAGTCGAGGCGATGACCGAGCAGGAAACAGCCGCGGTGAAAGAGGCGCCGAAGCTACAAATTCACGACAATGCGCAAATAAAGCTGTCCGCCAGCAAACCCGAACCGCAGCGGAAAAAGAAAATCGAGGTTAAAAAACAGTCCCGCCGCCAGCAGCAAGAGGAAAAGGGCAATTCAACCATTACCAGCTTCGCCGCGCCCCCGGCGCCGGCCGTCCTTACTCAGCGCACCACCGCGCCGCTCGATAGCGATGCCGCGCGCCTGAGCCACAACAAGATCAGTTGGGAATCGCTGGTGAAAGGCAAAATCAACAAAATGCGCCACTATCCGGAAGATGCGCGCCGCCGTAAACGTACCGGTACCGTCATTATTACCTTCAGCGTCAACGAACGCGGCGAGGTGTTGCAATCGCAGTTGGCGAACTCATCAGGGACCCATTCGCTGGATCGCGCCGCGCTGATGGCGCTGGAAAATGCGCGTCCGCTTCCGCCGCCGCCAAAAGAGCTGCTGCGTAACGGTATAAATAAGGTCACCCTGCCGGTGGAATTCGGCTTATTAAAAATATAAACCCCAGGTTCCCTGTTATTTATTCAGGCAACCCGGACGTTATTTATAACGGTCACTGACCGCTAATAATTTTTTATTTTGGGCAATGTGTCATCGCACTTAGCAATAAGCGCGATGCACGCTGCTGCCCTTTTTGTGCGTTAAATATTTATTACCTCAGGATTGGATTATGGAAAAATCACAAATAATCACGGGGCTCGTTACCGGGCTACTTATCGTCAACGGCCAGGCTTTCGCCGCCGAAAGCGAAGGAGAATCGGTTTTCTCTCCTATCACCATTACCGATAACCCGCTGGCGGAGAATGCCGGCCAGGTCGGCTCCTCAGAGGAGAGCTATATCCGTCCCGGCGCCTACAGTTCGCGAACGCTCAATAAGAATCTGCAAAGCCTCGACGCCTCGCTGCGCAGCATGGCGGGCACCTATACGCAAATCGACCCGCTGCAGGGCACCATCAGCGTCAATATTCGCGGCATGAACGGGCTGGGCCGGGTAAATACCATGGTGGATGGCGTCACCCAGACCTTCTTCGGCATGGCGCCGGCTAACTATCACGGCGGGGCGAATACCGCCGCCGGGGTGCCGCTTGACCCCAACTTCCTGGCCGAAGTGGATATCACCCGCGGCAACAGCGCCGGTTCGCAAGGCGTCAACGCGCTGGCGGGCAGCGCCAACCTGCGCACGATCGGTATCGATGATGTGTTAAAACCGGGGCATCAGGTCGGCCTGCTGTCGCGTTTTTCCGTAGGCGATAACGGACTCGGCCGCACCGGTATGGTAACGGTAGCCGGCAAAACCGACGCCTTCGATAACGGCGGCGGCCTTGGCGCGCTACTCGGCATCAGCGGCACCCGCACCTATGCGACCTATAAAAACGGCGGCGGACGCAGCAGCGAAGAGTTTATCGGCGAAGATAATAAATATCTGCGCCAGGAGCCGCGCTCGCAGCTGTATAAAATCAATTTCAACGTCGATCAATTTAACCGCTTCGAGTTTTCCGGGCGTAATTACCGCAATAGCTTTACCCGTCGCGATATTAGCAGCGACGACTACTATCTGCGCTATAACTATGCGCCGCTCAATGAACTGGTCGAGTTCAATGTTTTAGCCAGCACCAGCCGCGGCAATCAGTCATATAAACCGGAGTCGCTGTATAACTTTAACGACTCCTCGACCACCAATAAGTCCAACGCGCTGGACGTGAACAACACCAGCCGTTTTCGTATTACCGACGATCTGTATGCCGCTTTCCAGCTCGGCGGTAAATTAATGGATACCCGCTATTCCCGCCACTTCGTGCAGGATAATGAGACCGACCACAACGCCTTTGCCCCGGCAGGCAAGCAGAAGATCGCCTCGCTCTATAGCGGGCTGACATTAAACAAGGATATTTATCAGCTCGATCTTAATCTCAACTATACCCGCAGCCGGGTACAGGGCTATAAACCGGCCTGTGCAAATAACGAAAAATGCTTCCCGCAAGGGGCAACCCAACTCAACGTCAAAGATAACGGTTTTAATCCCTCGGTGACCTTCTCCGCTCAGGTGACGCCATGGCTGCAGCCGTTTGTCAGCTGGAGCCGTTCCTCGCGCGCGCCGAACGTTCAGGAAGTGTTCTTCGCCAATGAGGGCGGCGCATCGATGAACCCGTTTCTGAAGCCGGAAAAAGCCGAGACCTGGGAGGCCGGTTTTAACGTTATCAAACAAGGATTATTGAGCGAGCAGGATAGCCTGCATCTGAAAGCTCTGACCTACCGCTCGCGGATTAAAGATTACATCACCAGCGAATCCTTCCTGCTGTGCAGCAACGGCGGGCTGTGTAAAGATGTCGCCAATGCTTCACCGGATTTCAACGCCAATATCTCGGTTAACGTCACCTCGCCGGTGACCACCGAGGGCTATGAGATTGAAGCCGGATACGACATCGGTTTTGCCTACGCCAATGTGTCATGGAGCAAGCAGCGTACCGATCAGCCCACCTCTATTGCCAGTACGGTCTATAGCTTCGCCTATAGCGACCTTAGCGATCTCCCCAGCAGCTACGCCACGGTGGATGTGGGCGGGCGCCTGTTCGATCGCAAACTCACCGTCGGCAGCCTGGTGAAATTCACCGGTAAATCAAAACGCCTGAGTACCGAAGGCATTAGCCTCGACACCAACACGGTGCCTAAAGAGAGCATGCCGAATATCCCGACCATTATCGACCTCTATAGCAGCTGGCAGATGACCGATAACGTACTGCTGCGCTTTAGCGTGCAGAACGTGACGAATCGTGACTACTCCGAAGCGCTAAACCGTATGAACCAGAGTCTCGATAACGCCAAAGAGGGCGCCTCTGTTAACACCACCGCCCGCGGCCGCACCTATATTTTCGGCGGCGAAATCCAGTTCTGATCCCTATTTATCAACAAGGATAACCATCATGACTAATCGCAACTTGATAAAACCGCTGGCTGCGCTGCTGCTCGCCGCCCTGCTCCCCCAGCCGGCTTTCGCCATCGATCCACCGCCGCGGGAGGCATCGCGCTTTGCGATGAAAACCAATTATCTGCAGGAAGCCAACGAAGGGGTTTATGAGCTGGCGTTCGATAATGGCGACAACCTGCTATTCGCCGCGGCGACCGACCGGGTTAACCGCGCGGCCAATAAAGGTTATCTCTACGCCTTTAATCCGGCCACCCTGCAGGTTATCCAGCGCTACGATATGCCCAGGCGTGCCTTCTCGCTGGCGATGAATCAGCCGGCGCGCGTGCTTTACGTCGGCCATACCCAGGCGGCTTCGCTGCGTATCAGCCAGTTCGACGCCGCCAGCGGTAAAATCACCCGTACCAGTCCGCGCCTGAGCTTCACCACCGACGGCGCCGCCGATGCGCGCTTCGAACATCTGCGGCATATGGTATACAGCCGCGCCGCTAACCTGTTATTTGTCAGCTACAGCCATATGCTGAAAACCCAGGACGGGATGCGTCCGCTGCATAAATTGTTGATGCTCGACGGCACGACGTTGCAGCTGAAAGGGGAAGTCAAAGGCGCCTATCGCGGCACCGCCTACGGCCTGACGCTGGATGAAAAGACGCAGAAGATCTACGTTGGCGGCCGCGACTATATCAACGAGATCGATGCCAGAACCCAGCAGGTTGTCCGCACTATCCCGCTTAACGCGCCGCAGTTGGCCAGCGCGCAAAACCTGATCGTTGATTCCGACTCAGGGCGTATTTTCGTCGTCGCCTTCGATCACGACGATCGCAGCGGCCCGCACGACGGCCTGTATATTTTCGATCTGAAAGACGGCAAATCGCTGGGTTACGTGCGTACCGGCGTCGGCGCCAACGCGGTGCGTTTCAATCCGAAATATAACGAGCTGTACGTTAGTAATTTCACCAGCGGCACCATTAGCGTCGTGGACGGCAAAACCTGGCGCGTGACACATGAATTCCGCACCCCGGTTTATCCGAATCAAATGGTGTTGTCGCCGGACATGGATACCCTGTACGTCGGCATTAAAGAAGGGTTCAATCGCGAGTGGGATCCTGAGGTATTTGTCGAAGGGGCGAAGGAGCGCATTCTGCGCATTGATTTGCGTAAATCATAATCCGCTAACCACCTGCCCGGCAGGTGGTTATTAGCCTTCGTTGGCCAGCTTCGCGCGCAGGCGCTTAATCGCCTGGCTGTGTAGCTGGCTGACGCGGGATTCTCCCACCTCCAGCACCGCGCCAATCTCTTTAAGGTTTAGCTCTTCCTGGTAGTAGAGGGTGAGGACCATTTTTTCACGTTCCGGCAAGGCTTCAATCGCCTCGATGACCCGCTGGCGCAGGCTGCCTTCCAGCAGATGATGCAACGGATTGGCCTCTTCATGCCCTTCCAGTAGTCGTTCGGCATTCTCGCCCTGCTCTTCCCGCCATTCGTCATAGGAGAACAGCTGGCTGTTATTGGTATCCAGCAGGATTTGTCGGTACTCGGCAAGGGTGATACCCAACGTCTGCGCGAGTTCGCTTTCCGTGGCCGGGCGGCCCAGCTGCTGCTCCAGCTTCTGCATCGCCTGAGCGACTTCGCGGGCGTTACGCCGCACGCTGCGCGGCACCCAATCGCGGCTACGCAGTTCATCAAGCATTGCGCCGCGGATACGTTGCACCGCATAGGTGGTAAAGGCCGTTCCCTGTAGCGAGTCGTAACGCTCGATGGCGTTCAACAACCCGATTCCCCCGGCCTGCAGCAGATCGTCAAGCTCGACGCTCGCGGGCAGCCTGACCTGCAGGCGTAACGCCTCGTGCCGCACTAACGGAACGTAGCGCAGCCAGAGGGAATTTTTGTCCATCACGCCTTCGGCGGTATACAAATCGCTCACTATTTCTGAAACCTGCGGATAAGAGAGTCAGCGCTATTATGCGCAGGGGCAAAAATGCCAATCGCCGGAAAAACCGCATAAAAGCGTCTCTATTTACGACATGCTCCGCCGTTGCGCCGTTTTGCGCCGGGTGGCTATGGCATAAAGCAAAAACCCCGCCGAAGCGGGGTTGCGATGCGACAGTAATCAGGCGTGCGATTAACGCAGCAGAGACAGGACGTTCTGAGTCGACTGGTTAGCCTGCGCCAGCACGGAGGTACCCGCCTGCTGCAGGATGTTCGCGCGGCTCATGTTGGACACTTCGGTCGCGTAGTCAGCATCCTGAATACGGGACTGGGAAGCGGACAGGTTGTTAACGGTGCTGTTCAGGTTGTTGATAACAGAATCGAAACGGTTCTGTACCGCACCCAGGGAGGAGCGCAGTTGGTCAACCTGGGACAGCGCTTTGTCGAGGGTAGCCAGCGGATCGGCAGTTTTCGGCGTGGTGCTCATTTCAGCGCCTTTGGTCACTTTACCGGTGCTGTCAGCGGTCGCTTTGAAGTATTTCGCATCCGCACCAGTACCTTCCTGGATGATGTAGGATTTACCACCATCGTAGGATTTCAGGCCAGTGGTATCGCCGGTTGCGGTTACTTCTTCGCCAACGGTGGTCACTGTTTTCGCTCCGGTCAAGCCAGTGACGGCACCAGAATCCGAGGTGCTAAAGCCAGTTACTTTACCTGTAGCTTTATCAATGGTGGCTTCATAAGTTTCGCTACCTGCGGCGTTAGTACCATAGATCTTACCGTCCTTAGCCTGTACAAAATGGTCCGGGTCGGCTGGAGTTGCACCGATTTTCTTACTGTTGGCATCGATAGCCAACGACTTACCGGTAGCAACAGTTGTGGTATCACCATCAATTTTAGTGGTATCAATACCGTCAGCCACGCTGAATTTTTCCAGACCCAGAGTCTTCGCATTGATATCTTTCAGATCGATATCGATAGTTTCGCCGTCGTTGGCGCCGACCTGGATGGTCAGCTTCTGGTCGCCGCTCAGGACTTTAACGCCGTTGAAATCGGTCTGTTCGGAGATACGGTTGATTTCTGACAGACGCTGGGAGATTTCATCCTGGATGGACTGCAGGTCGCTTGCGGAGTTAGAACCGTTCTGCGACTGTACGGTCAGACGACGGATGTTCTGCAGGTTATCGTTAACTTCGTTCAGCGCGCCTTCGGTGGTCTGCGCCAGGGAGATACCGTCGTTAGCGTTACGGGAAGCCTGAGTCAGGCCTTTGATGTTAGCGGTAAAACGGTTGGAGATCGCCTGACCCGCGGCATCATCCTTGGCGCTGTTGATGCGCAGACCGGAAGACAGACGCTCAATCGCCGTGCCCAGGGAAGACTGGGATTTGTTCAGGTTGTTTTGCGCCATCAGCGACAGGCTGTTGGTATTAATTACTTGTGCCATTATATGCATTCCTTACGAGTCAGTTGCGTTCAGTGCAACGTGGTTAAAAGGTTCGGGCTTGCTTGCCCACGGCGTCAACCACCGTCCCTTCTGGTATCGACGTATCCTTTGCAACCTTTAGCCATTTTTTGAAAAATTTTTGCCCCTCCGCCAATGGCGAAAATAACGCGCTTTTTCCCTCTTCTATTACGCCATCGCCTTTTTCACTTTTTCGGTAAACTTTTTCTCCACTGGGCCGATAACGCAATAAGCGAATAACGTCATTAGTAAGGAGAAACACCAATGGCATCGATCAGTTCCTTAGGCATCGGCTCAGGACTCGACCTCAACGGTTTACTGGACAAACTCAGCAAGGCGGAACAACAGCGCCTGACGCCGTATACCACTCAGCAAACCAGCTATAACGCGCAGCTAACGGCTTACGGCACGTTAAAAAGCTCGCTGGAAAAATTCGATAACCTGAGCAAGGAGCTGGCTAAGCCGGAGTTTTTCAACAGCACTACCGCCACCAAGCACGACCAGTTCACCATCACCACCACCAATAAGGCGGTGCCGGGCAACTATAGCGTTGAAGTGCAGAAGCTGGCGCAGCCGCAAACCCTGACCACCCAGGCGACAATTACCGACCAACAAGAGAAACTAGGAACCGCCGGCAATAGCAATCGCTCCATTACGATCACCGCCGGTAATCCGCCGAAAGAGACCACGATTCCGCTGAGCGACGACCAGACCTCGCTGCTGGAGATGCGCGATGCCATCAACGGCGCTAAAGCCGGCGTCACCGCCAGCATCATGCGCGTCGGCGACAATGACTATCAGCTGGCGCTGAGCTCCTCCACCACCGGCGAGAAAAACACCGTTTCGGTGCAGGTGAATAACGACGATAAGCTCGGCGCCATCCTCAACTACGACAGCAGCAGCAAAAGCGGCGCGATGAAGCAAACCGTCGCCGGGCAGGATGCGGAGATCGTCGTCAACGGCACCAAAATTAAGCGCAGCACCAACTCGATTGCCGATGCGCTGCAGGGCGTCACCATCGACCTGAAAACCACCACCAAAGCCGGCGAACCGCAAAACCTGGTGATCGGCATTGATAAGAGCGGCACCGCCGACAAAATCAAAGAGTGGGTCGATAACTACAATTCGCTGCTCGACACCTTCGGCTCGCTGACCAAATACACCCCGGTGAAAAGCGGTGAAGCGCAAAGCGCCAAGAACGGCGCGCTGCTGGGCGATAACACCCTGCGCGGCATTCAGTCTTCGATTAAAAGCGCGCTCAGCGCCGCTCAGGACAACCCGGAGCTGAAAGGCCTTGGTAACCTCGGGATCTCAACCAATCCCAAAACCGGCAAGCTTGAAGTCGACAGCACGAAACTCAATAAAGCGCTCGACGAGAAACCGGATCAGGTCGCCAACTTCTTCGCCGGCAACGGTAAAGACACCGGGATGGCCACCGAAATCCATAATGAAATCCAGAACTATATTAAAGCGGGCGGCATCATCGAGAACTCGACCAAAAGCATCAACACCAATCTCGATCGCCTGAATATCCAGATCGACACCGTTTCCGATAGCATCCAGAACACTATCGATCGCTATAAACAACAGTTTGTTCAGTTGGATACCATGATGTCCAAGCTGAGCAGCACGGGTAACTACTTACAACAGCAGTTCTCGTCCCAGTAACCCTTAATCAGGTAATGAAACAGCATGTATAACCGTAGCGGCACGCAAGCCTACGCACAGGTCAGTCTGGAAAGCAGCGCGATGAGCGCCAGTCCGCACCAGTTAATCGTAATGTTGTTCGACGGGGCGCTTAACGCCCTGCTTCGCGCACGCATCCTGATGAATCAGGGTGATATCGCCGGTAAAGGCCTGGCGCTGTCGAAGGCTATCAACATCATCGACAACGGGTTGAAAAGCGGCCTCGACCACCAGCAAGGCGGCGAAATCGCCGATAATCTGGCGGCGCTGTACGATTATATGAAGCGACGCCTGATGCAGGCCAACCTGCATAATGACGAAGCGGCGATCGTCGAAGTGGTCAAGCTGCTGGAGAATATCGCCGATGCCTGGCGGCAAATTGGGCCAAACTATCAACCTGCTCAGGGTACATTGTGATGGAACGCCAACAGCAGCTTTTAGCCGCCTATCAGCAGATCCATACCCTGAGCAGTCAGATGATTGCCCTGGCGCGCGCCGGGCAATGGGAAGCGCTGGTGGAAATGCAGTTTGCCTACGTGACGGCGGTTGAGAAAACCGCCGAATTTACCGGCAAAGCGGGGCCATCGCTGGCTCTGCAAGAGATGCTCAACGCTAAGTTGCAGCAGATTATCGACAACGAAGGGGTACTGAAAGGGCTGTTGCAGCAGCGGATGGAGCAATTAAAAACGCTGATCGATCAATCCACTCGCCAGAACGCGGTCAACAACGCTTACGGCCAGTTCGACGATCGTTCGCTCCTGCTTGGCGAACTGCAGTCCGATAATGTGGTCGCCATCAAGAGCAAAAGCGAAGAATTACAATAACAACAACAGCCTCACAGCCAGATATTCCGGCCAGGAAGCGCATGATGGGTCTCACCAGGGCAATGCAGAGTGTTGCCTGGTAAGCCATCGGCGGATTTTACAGGGCTAATAAGCAATAATATATAATCTATTATTTCATTTACGCTTCATACATTCATCAATTAAATATTCCAAACATCGCACCAGCTAAAATAAGCCACTCACGGGCTTAAGGAAATATGCCTGTAAAATATACTGTGTTATCTTGACCGGATTAATATGATATTACTCACGGGATAAAACATGGATGTATTCTTCGGGAAAACGCGTTTTTCCAATTATTTTATGGCCATGGCGCAAGCTGAAACTAACGGATTAATGAATACCGCGCTGGCGGTTTCTGCTTATCACCTTCATGATCCCCTAACCCGAGTCAGGTTTCAGGACAGCGTTAAAAGATTTGCCCTTTCACAGATTAACATTATCCGTCATAGCAGTGATGATAAGCAGTGCCAGCAGTGCATTCAGGCAATCAGGCAAGAGCGGGAAAATCTGCTTATTCAGGACAGAATGTTGCGAACCGGTGAAGCCATGCTCACTGCCTCCGCGCGGTTCTACCGGGAAAACGAAAAAGTCATCGGCTACATCATCGACGGAATCGGTGTTGTTCTTGGCGGTATGCAGGTTATCGGAGGTTTTGGAATAACGGCTAGCTCATTAATGACAGGAAACGTTATTGGCGTTATTGCTGGTGCAACATTGATGTTTCATGGCTTTGGCACAATGGCTGAAAAGTTAGATGGTGTTAATTTTGCAGAAAAATATTATGAAGATGCATCTCAATTTTTAGGGTTTAGTAGAGAGTTGGGAAAGCTTTCATATCAGGTAGTCGATCTTTCAACCTCTTTTTATGGCCTTGCCAAACTTACCTTAAAACCAGAAGCGTGGCGCTTGTTTTATTTCACTGGCCCAGATTTTTACCGAAAAGTAACAGCCATGAGTAAGCCAGCCATGGTGTTAAAAGGGATATCCTCAACGGTAAAAGGGATACAGATAGGTAACACGATGTATGAAGTTAAAGATAAATGACTATCTTATTTTTAGATACAATTTGTATGCTTTGAGCGCCATTGGAAACGGAGTTAGTTTGTAAACTACCGAGAAACCGAATAATAAAATGAAAAAATAGGCAAAATGATTAATTGACTCATAATTATAACACCAATGAATGAGCACTATAAAAACAATAAAAAAACCTAAGACTCCAGCCCAAAGTCTTTTGCGAAGTTCATCGATTAAATCAAAATAGCTTTTGTTTTGGCTTTCTTGCCGCGCCAGGATTTCACGCAGGCGCGCAATCTCTTTTTCGGTGAAGCCATGTTCACGAAGATCATCTTCTGTTAGCTGCTTTCCCACGCCCGGCTCCTCCATGCTGGTTATATATTTTTCCAATATTTCCGACTGAAGATACCCATTGTGTTGCTCAGCCAAATGCTCAGATGTAATGCCACTGCCGGGGTTACCACAGTCCGTGGAATATTGCCCCTGAAGTTGCCAGGGGTCAAGCGCGCGTTCATACCCTACAACGGTTTCACGCCCGAACCGCCAGAATGCTGTCAGTTTAAAGGAAAAACGTCACGCTAGCGCCCCGCCTTCATCCTCCCAACGGCAGACCATATGGTACAGCTCCCGCTCGTCGTATTCATCGTGGAATCTATTCACAACAACCTCCAGACGATTGTTAGACACGATCTAAGTTTAGTTGTTGGTAAGGAGGGGGTATATCAAGAAGAGTAAAAGCGGCGATTACTCGCTATCCTGTCGCCAGGTTTCATGAAACATCGCTATCGCAACAAAAGCTAAAACGACAAAAAATACAACGGTCTGAAGCCACAGCATAACGCCTCCGCGGAGCAAAATTTGCGCAGATTATTTGCCACCGGGCCGAGAAACGATAGTGAATTGCCATCCAAATTTAAATTTTCGCCTTACACTGCTAAAACAAAGATACCCTCTCTTCTGGCTGAAGAGCCGATATTTAATAATGGTGTAAGTTGTCCTTGTTAAGCCAACGCGAAGGCCACAATCGTCGCAATCGTTCCCCAAAAGACCAATAAACCGAGAAAAATCCCTATCCATACCTTACGCCGCAATTGATGGTCTACTTTTTCGGACATCTGCTATTCCAAATTAGAATTATTTTGGCAAGACCATACAGTTTGTAGTGGTAGTAGTCAGATCGTTTGTATCGATCGATGAGCCGCTATTGATCTGTATCCCCTATCAATTGTAGTGATATTTCAGTCTCATTCATTCACCGGTTGATGGATTAAAATCAATGCAGAGGCGAGCAATTTTTGTCGTTGTCGCCGTAAATAGACAAAACCGCCAGCGTTAAGCATAGCGGTTTGCAGGAAGAAGTAGCGTCGAGATTTTATGACTAAACCGGCATATTCATGATGTCCTGATAGGCCGCCACCAGCTTATTGCGCACCTGCACACCCATCTGCAATGAAACTGAAGATTTCTGTAAATCGACCATCACATCATTGAGGCTGATGCCCGGCACGCCCAGCTCGAAGTTCTGCGCCTGTTGACGCGCGGCCTGCTGGGTATCGCTGATTTTACCCAGCGCGGCGGTCAATTCACTGGCAAAACTGACTCCCTGCGGTACGCTATTCTGCCCGTTATTTCCCGCCTGAATCGCCATCGCCTGCATCTGTTGCAGTACGCCTTCAATACCCTGAATCGCCATCTTTTCCTCAATACTATCGTGATCGCCAGGCGCTATTTCACCCTGTACTTCTCCAATGCTGCACACCCTAACACAGCGATTTTTACTTAAAGCGGTTAATTAGCTGCAAAAAACCCGGCTTATCGGGCAATCAGAATCATCTGATAAGACGAATAATGGCCTGCCCAGAAATGGGAGCGCCGCTATTGAGAAAAGATGTGTATCAGGGAGTCTGTTTTGTCACATAACGCTATCCATACCGTTCGTCAGCACGCCAGCGCGCGTCGCCGCCTGAACGCCAGCGAAGGATACCGCCAACCATGAGTGCCTCGTTATCCGCCGGCGAAAGCCGCGACAACGGCCTGCAGGCCATCTGGAGCCGTCTGCGCGCCAATCCAAAAATACCGCTGCTGGTCGCCGCCTCCGCCGCTATCGCCATTATCGTCGCGCTGCTGCTGTGGGCGAAAAGCCCGGATTATCGCGTGCTGTACAGCAATCTGAACGATCGCGACGGCGGCGCTATCGTCACCCAGCTGACGCAGATGAACATCCCCTACCGCTTCGCCGAAAACGGCGCGGCGCTGATGATCCCGGCGGAGAAAGTGCATGAAACCCGCCTGCGTCTGGCGCAACAAGGGCTGCCGAAGGGCGGCGCCGTTGGCTTCGAACTGCTGGATCAGGAAAAATTCGGCATCAGCCAGTTCAGCGAACAGATTAACTATCAGCGCGCTCTCGAAGGCGAACTCTCACGCACTATCGAGTCGCTGGGGCCGGTGCAGAATGCGCGTGTGCACCTGGCGCTGCCGAAACCCTCGCTGTTCGTCCGCGAGCAAAAATCCCCTTCCGCCTCTGTCACCCTGACGCTGCAGCCGGGTCGTGCGCTGGATGATGGCCAAATCAACGCTATCGTCTATATGGTATCAAGTAGCGTCGCCGGCCTGCCGGCGGGCAACGTCACCGTGGTCGATCAGGCCGGACGCCTGCTGACGCAGTCCGACGGCACCGGGCGCGACCTCAACGCCTCGCAGCTGAAATATGCCAACGAAGTGGAAAACGGCTATCAGCGACGCATTGAAACCATCCTGGCGCCGGTGGTCGGCAGCGCCAACGTTCGCGCTCAGGTGACCGCGCAGATCGATTTCGCCTCCCGCGAGCAGACCGACGAACAGTATCAGCCGAACCAGCAGCCCGAGAAAGCGGCGATCCGTTCGCAGCAAACCAGCAGCAACGAGCAAATCGGCGGGCCGCAGGTGGGCGGCGTCCCTGGGGCGTTATCCAACCAGCCGAGCGCGCCGGCCACCGCGCCGATTGAAACCGCTAAACCGGCGGCCAATAACGCCAACAACACGACCAACACCCGTAGCGCCGCGGCCAACAGCGGCCCGTTAAGCACCCGACGCGACGCCACCACCAACTACGAACTCGATCGCACCATCCGCCATACCCAACAAAAAGCCGGGACGGTGGAACGTCTGTCGGTCGCCGTGGTGGTGAACTATAGCCTCAACGCCGACGGCAAAGCGCAGCCGATGAGTAAAGAACAACTGGCGCAGATTGAAGCGCTGGTGCGCGAAGCGATGGGCTACTCCAGCACCCGCGGCGATAGCCTGCAGGTGGTCAATACGCCGTTTACCGACAATCAGATGACCGGCGGCGAGCTGCCGTTCTGGCAGAGCCAGGCGTTTATCGATTTGCTGCTCGAACTGGGACGTTATCTGCTGGTACTGCTGGTCGGCTGGGTATTGTGGCGCAAGCTGATTAAGCCACAGCTGCAGCAGCGTCAGGCCGCACAGCAAGCCGCGGTCGCCGCCGCCAGCGCGCCGGTCGCTAAAGCAAACGACAGCCATAAACCAAGCAATGAGGAGCTGGCGCTGCGTCGTAAATCGCAGCAGCGCGTCAGCGCAGAAGTCCAGAGCCAACGCATCCGCGAACTGGCGGATAAAGATCCGCGGGTCGTCGCTCTGGTAATCCGCCAATGGATGAGTAACGAACTATGAGCCTGACCGGAACCGATAAAAGCGCCATTTTACTGATGACGCTGGGCGAAGACCGCGCGGCGGAGGTGTTCAAGCACCTCTCCTCCCGCGAAGTCCAGCTTTTGAGCGGCACCATGGCCGGCATGAGCCAGGTCTCGCATAAACAGCTCGGCGAGATCCTGTCTGAATTTGAAGACGATGCCGAACAGTTCGCCGCCCTGAGCGTCAACGCCAGCGACTACCTGCGATCGGTGCTGGTGAAAGCGCTGGGCGAAGAGCGCGCCGCCAGCCTGCTGGAGGATATCCTCGAGTCCCGTGAAACCACCTCCGGGATGGAAACACTCAACTTTATGGAGCCGCAGAGCGCCGCCGATCTGATCCGCGATGAACACCCGCAGATCATCGCCACCATCCTGGTACACCTCAAGCGCGGCCAGGCGGCGGATATTCTGGCGCAGTTCGATGAGCGCCTGCGCAACGACGTGATGCTGCGTATCGCCACCTTCGGTGGCGTACAACCAGCGGCGCTGGCGGAGTTGACCGAAGTGCTCAACAACCTGCTCGACGGCCAGAACCTCAAGCGCA
This sequence comes from Klebsiella sp. K-3, assembly GCF_051207495.1. Taxonomy (NCBI): domain Bacteria; kingdom Pseudomonadati; phylum Pseudomonadota; class Gammaproteobacteria; order Enterobacterales; family Enterobacteriaceae; genus Klebsiella; species Klebsiella sp. K-3. The sequence continues at coordinate 76,224 of NZ_JBPNXF010000009.1, forward strand.
GCAAAATGGGCGGAGTGCGTACCGCCGCCGAGATTATCAACCTGATGAAAACCCAGCAGGAAGAAGCCGTTATCGACGCGATGCGCGAATACGATGGCGAGCTGGCGCAGAAGATCATCGACGAGATGTTCCTGTTCGAAAACCTGGTGGAGGTCGACGATCGCAGTATCCAGCGCCTGCTGCAGGACGTGGACAGCGAATCGCTGCTGATTGCCCTGAAGGGCGCCGAGCAGCCGCTGCGCGAGAAGTTCCTCAAAAACATGTCCCAGCGCGCGGCCGATATTCTGCGCGACGATCTCGCCAACCGCGGGCCGGTGCGCATGTCGCAGGTGGAAAACGAACAGAAAGCGATTCTGCTGGTGGTAAGACGGCTGGCGGAGAGCGGCGAAATGATCATTGGCGGCGGCGAGGACACCTATGTCTGATCGCATTAATTCCATGCCCTGGCAGCCCTGGTCGCTCAACGACCTCGGCGACGCGGCGCCGGCTTTCGAACCGCCGCTACCGACGCTGGATAACGAAGCCTTGCAGCCTGACGCTCAGGCGGAACTGCAGCAGCAGCTTGCCGCCCTGCGCGTACAGGCCGAGCAGCAAGGTCAGCAATCCGGTTATGCCGATGGTCAGCAAAAAGGCTATGAAGCTGGATTTCAGCAGGGGCTTGAGGAGGGTCGCCAGCAGGGGCTGCTGGAAGCACAGCATCAGCAACAGCCGCTGACCGACCACTGGCAGCAGCTGGTGAGCGAGTTTCAGCACACCCTTGACGCGCTCGATTCGGTCATCGCCTCACGCCTGATGCAGCTGGCGCTGACCGCCGCGAAACAGGTGCTTGGCCAGCCTCCGGTCTGCGACGGCACCGCCCTGCTGACGCAAATTCAACAGTTGATCCAGCAAGAGCCGATGTTCAACGGCAAGCCGCAGCTGCGCGTACACCCGCAAGATTATGAGCGCGTTGAGCAGCAGTTAGGCACTACCCTCAGCCTGCACGGCTGGCGGCTGCTGGCGGACGGCGATCTACACCCCGGCGGCTGTAAGGTCAGCGCCGAAGAGGGCGATCTCGACGCCAGTCTCGCCACCCGCTGGCATGAATTGTGTCGCCTCGCCGCGCCGGGAGCGCTGTGATGACCGCCCGTCTCGGCCGCTGGCTGAATTCGCTTGAAGCGCTGGAACAGCGTATCGCCCGAACGCCGACCGTGCGACGCTACGGTCGGCTGACCCGCGCCACCGGCCTGGTGCTGGAAGCCACCGGCCTGCAGCTGCCGCTCGGCGCGACCTGCCTTATCGAACGCGACGGCGGCGACGGTGTGCAGGAAGTGGAGAGCGAAGTGGTCGGCTTTAACGATCAGCGGCTGTATCTGATGCCGCTGGAAGAGGTCGAAGGGATTGTACCGGGAGCGCGGGTTTACGCCCGCAGCGCGGCGGACGGCCAGCACGCAGGTAAACAACTGCCATTGGGCCCGGCGCTGCTGGGACGCGTGCTCGACGGCGGCGCCAGGCCGCTTGACGGCCTGCCCGCGCCGGAAACCGGCTATCGCGCGCCGCTGATTACCGCGCCGTTTAACCCGCTGCAGCGTACCCCTATCGAGCAGGTGCTGGACGTCGGCGTGCGCACCATCAACGGCCTGCTGACCGTTGGACGCGGCCAACGTATGGGACTGTTCGCCGGCTCCGGCGTCGGTAAAAGCGTACTGCTGGGTATGATGGCCCGCTACACCCAGGCCGACGTTATCGTCGTCGGCCTGATCGGCGAACGCGGCCGGGAAGTCAAAGACTTTATCGAGAATATTCTCGGCGCCGAAGGCCGCGCGCGTTCGGTGGTGATCGCCGCCCCAGCAGATGTATCGCCGCTGCTGCGCATGCAGGGCGCCGCTTACGCCACCCGCATCGCTGAAGATTTTCGCGATCGCGGCCAGCACGTGCTGCTGATCATGGATTCGCTCACCCGCTATGCGATGGCGCAGCGCGAAATCGCGCTGGCGATCGGCGAACCGCCGGCTACCAAAGGCTATCCGCCCTCGGTATTCGCCAAACTGCCGGCGCTGGTTGAACGCGCGGGCAACGGTATCAGCGGCGGCGGTTCGATCACCGCCTTCTATACCGTACTCACCGAAGGGGACGATCAGCAGGATCCGATCGCCGATTCGGCGCGCGCGATCCTCGATGGCCACGTGGTGCTGTCCAGACGGCTGGCGGAGGCCGGTCACTACCCGGCCATCGATATTGAAGCCTCGATCAGCCGTGCGATGACGTCACTTATCGATGACGAACATTATCGCCGGGTACGCACCTTTAAACAGATGCTGGCCAGCTTCCAGCGCAACCGCGATTTGATAAGCGTCGGCGCCTATGCCGCCGGTAGCGACCCGCTGTTGGATAAAGCCATTACCCTGTATCCGCAAATGGAGACCTATCTGCAGCAGGGAATTTTCGAGCGCTGCGGTTATGACGAAGCCTGTCTGCAGCTACAGCAGTTGATTGTTTAACGCCATCGGAGACGCCACGCGATGAAAGCACAGTCCCCTTTGATTACCCTGCGCAATCTGGCCCAGGAGGCCGTCGAACAGGCGGCGCAGCGCCTGGGCCAGGCGCGCCAGGCGCAACAGGCCGCCGAGCAACAGCTGACGATGCTGCTTAACTATCAGGACGAGTACCGGCAGAAGCTCAACAGCACCCTTTCCGGCGGCATGGAAAGCTCCCGCTGGCAGAACTACCAGCAGTTTATCGCCACCCTCGAACAGGCCATCGAACAACAGCGCCAGCAGCTGCTGCAGTGGGGGCAAAAGGTGGATCACGCCGTAAAGCAGTGGCAGGACCATCAGCAGCGGCTGAACGCCTACGACACCCTGCACACACGCGCGCAAAACGCCGAGCTGCAGTTGGAAAACAAACGCAATCAAAAATTGATGGATGAGTTCGCGCAACGCAGTACACAAAGGAATACCGCTTCATGAATCTCAATGCTTTGCCCGCCCTTAGCCTGCACGGCGACGCTAGCGCCCTGCCGGATCTGGCGCTCGATGACGTTCAGCTGTCGTCTGCCTTCGCGCAACTGCTTGGCGCGCGCTTCACGCCCGCGCCAAGCGGCACGCTGCCGCCGGCGGCGCTGAGCGCCGACGATGAAAGCGCCCCGCCGCTAAGCCGTAACCAGCTTAACCAACTGCTGGCCGCGCTCGGCGAACGCGGCGCGCTGCTGGTCAATGCGCTACCGGCATCGGCGGAAAACGCCGTCGACGCGACAGTGAAAAAAGAGGATGCCGACACGGATACGCCGCCGCTCAGCGAGGCGAAAACCGTAGATCCGGCGACGCTGCAGGCGCTGTACGCCATGCTGCCGGCGACAATCGTCGCTCAGCCGCCGCAGACCGCGCTACCGCAGGATCAACAACCTGCTCTTACCGGCGATAAAGCCGCGCTCCGTATCGGCAACGCGACTACTCAGGATATCGGGAATCTGCCGCCAGGCGAGCCGGCGGCGAAATTGCAGCCGGGCACGGATCCCCTTAGCGGACAAAATCTGCCTTCCCCTGTCGCGCAGGCCGCGACCACGCCGCAGCACGATATGGCCGAACGCCCGGCGGAGAATGCTCCAGCGCAGCCAGCCGCCATCGCTTTCGCCGCCGCCAGCCCCAGCCAAAGCGCCACGCCCGCCAATGCGCTGGTGACCGCGCCGCCGACACCGCAGCTTAATGCCCAGCTCGGCAGCCCGGAATGGCAGCAGGCGCTGAGCCAGCAGGTGCTGATGTTCCATCGCAACGGCCAGCAGAGCGCCGAACTGCGCCTGCATCCGCAGGAGCTGGGCGCGCTGCAGATCACCCTACAGCTCGACGATAAACAGGCGCAGCTGCATATCGCTTCCGCACACGGTCAGGTACGCGCGGCGGTCGAGGCGGCGATGCCGCAGCTACGTCACGCGCTGGCGGAAAGCGGAATCAACCTCGGTCAGAGCAGCGTTGGCGGCGAGGCGACGCCGCAGTGGCAGCAGCAAAACGGTAACGGTGAAGGCCGCGCCAGCTACGCTGAACGCCATGGCGGCGGCAGCGATGCCGCGCCGATTGAGCCAGTCAGCGCCCCGGCAGCCCTGCAGCGAATGGCCAACCAGCTCAACGGCGTCGATATTTTCGCCTGAGGGGCGCTAAACGGCCAATCTGGCCCCCATTTGCCCGTTTATTCCGGCTATTGCCTCGCGCGTTAGCCGCGATAATACCTTTATATGTCATACGTGCGGCGCCGCCGCGCGTGATGCCCGTCAGCAACGCGGCGGGCGGAACAACAGGAATTTGATTTGGCTATGTCTCAAAACTCCCTTCCGGCAACCGCGCCCAAACGTCCCTTACTGATCATCCTGCTGACGATCGTCGCCGTGGCCGCCTGCGCAGCAGCAGGTTACAGCTGGTGGCTGCTGCAACAGCGCGACGGCGGCGCGCAAACCGCCATCGAAAAGGAAAAACCGCCCGCGCCGCCGGTATTTATGCCGCTGGATACCTTCACCGTCAATCTGGTGACCCCGGACAACGATCCGGACCGCGTACTGTATATCGGCCTGACGCTGCGCCTGCCGGATGAGGCAACCCGCCGTCAGCTTAATGATTTTCTGCCGGAGGTGCGCAGCCGCCTGCTGATGCTGCTCTCGCGTCAGGAGGCCGGTCATCTGGCCAATGAACAAGGCAAGCAGCAGCTGGTCGCGCAGATCAAAGAGACGCTGAGCGCGCCGCTGGTTAAGGGACAACCGAAGCAGGTGGTCAGCGATGTGCTGTTCACCGCCTTCATACTGCGGTAATCACCATGGGCGATAGCATTCTTTCACAGGCAGAGATCGACGCCTTGCTCAACGGCGACAACACGGGCGATGAGCCCGAGACGGTTGTCGGCGGTAAAGAGAGCGAGGTTAAGCCTTACGATCCGAATACCCAGCGCCGCGTGGTGCGTGAACGCCTGCAGGCGCTGGAAATTATCAACGAACGTTTTGCCCGGCAGTTCCGCATGGGATTGTTCAACCTGCTGCGCCGCAGTCCGGACATCACCGTCGGGCCGATTAAAATTCAGCCGTACCACGAGTTTGCCCGCAACCTGCCGGTGCCGACCAATCTTAATCTGGTACACCTGAACCCGCTGCGCGGCACGGCGCTGTTCGTCTTCGCGCCGAGCCTGGTATTTATCGCCGTCGATAACCTGTTCGGCGGCGACGGGCGTTTTCCGACCAAGGTCGAAGGCCGCGAATTCACGCCCACCGAACAGCGGGTCATCAAACGCATGCTGCGTCTGGCGCTGGACGCCTACGGCGACGCGTGGAGCGCAATCTATAAGATTGACGTCGAATACGTGCGTGCGGAAATGCAGGTCAAATTCACCAACATTACCACCTCGCCGAACGATATCGTGGTGACCACGCCGTTCCAGGTGGAGATTGGCGCGCTAAGCGGTGAATTCAATATCTGTATTCCTTTCGCCATGATTGAGCCGCTGCGTGAACTGCTGACCAATCCGCCGCTGGAGAATTCCCGCCAGGAAGATAGCCAGTGGCGCGAAACGTTGGTCAAGCAGGTGCAGCACTCCGAGCTGGAGCTGATTGCCAACTTCGTCGATATCCCGATGCGCTTATCGAAAATACTTAAGCTGCAGCCTGGCGACGTTTTACCGATAGATAAACCGGATCGCATTATCGCCCATGTCGACGGCGTGCCGGTGCTAACCAGCCAATATGGCACCTTAAACGGGCAGTACGCCCTTCGTGTTGAACACTTGATTAACCCTATTTTGAATGCTCTGAGTGAGGAACAGCCCAATGAGTGATCCTAAGCAACCGTCTGGCGCAGGAAAGGAATCCGTAGACGATCTGTGGGCTGATGCGCTTAATGAACAGCAGTCGTCTGAGAAATCCAGCGCCACCACCGATGGGGTGTTCAAATCGCTGGAGGCCCAGGATGCGCTCGGCAGCCTGCAGGATATCGATCTGATCCTCGATATTCCGGTGAAGCTGACCGTTGAACTGGGGCGCACCAAAATGACTATCAAAGAGCTGCTGCGCCTGTCGCAGGGATCGGTTGTCGCGCTGGATGGCCTGGCGGGCGAACCGCTGGATATCCTGATCAACGGCTATCTGATAGCCCAGGGCGAAGTGGTAGTGGTGGCCGATAAATTCGGCGTGCGTATTACCGATATCATTACCCCGTCCGAACGTATGCGTCGGTTGAGCCGCTAATGACCGCCCCCGTTACCGTGCAGGCCAGCCAACCGGTTACCGAACCGGCAATATCCGGCGGCTCGGCGCTCATGCAGGTGAGTAGCGCGCTCGGCGCGATTCTGCTCCTGATCCTGCTGGCCGGTTGGCTGTTCCGCCGCCTCGGCTTTGCGCCGCAGGCGCGCGACAGCCGACTGCTTAACCTGCGCGCCAGCTGCCAGGTTGGCCAGCGCGAACGCGTGGTGGTAGTGGAAGTCGATAATACCCTGCTGGTGCTGGGCGTTACCGCCCAGCAGATCACCCCGCTTCATCAATTTCCGGCCCCGCCGCGCGATGAAGATACCGCAGGGGCAAGGCCTGCGAACGACTTCCGCCAGCTGATGCGCAACGTCCTCAACCGCCCGGAAAAATAGCCATGTTCCCTACTTTGTTCGCTTGCCTTCGCCGTCGGGCGCCGTGGCTCGCCGCCGCGTTACTGCTGCTGAGTCCTACCGCCTTCGCCCAGCTTCCGGGGCTTATCAGTCAGCCGCTGGCCAACGGCGGCCAGAGCTGGTCGCTGCCGGTGCAGACGCTGGTGCTGCTGACCTCGCTGACCTTCCTACCGGCGATGCTGCTGATGATGACCAGTTTTACCCGCATCATCATCGTACTGGGCCTGCTGCGCAATGCGCTGGGTACCCCCTCCGCGCCGCCGAACCAGGTAATGCTCGGGCTGGCGCTGTTCCTGACCTTCTTTATCATGTCGCCGGTGTTCGACAAGGTCTATGAGAACGCCTACCTGCCCTTTAGTCAGGATAAAATTGGTCTCGACGCAGCGCTGGATAAAGGCGCGCAGCCGCTACGCGAATTTATGCTGCGCCAGACCCGCGAAAGCGATCTGGCGCTGTACGCTCGTCTGGCCAACCAGCCGCCGCTGGCCGGGCCGGAGGCGGTACCGATGCGTATTCTGCTGCCCGCCTACGTCACCAGCGAACTGAAAACCGCTTTCCAGATTGGTTTTACGGTGTTTATTCCGTTCCTGATTATCGATTTAGTGGTCGCCAGCGTGCTGATGGCGCTGGGGATGATGATGGTGCCGCCGGCGACAATCTCGCTGCCGTTTAAGCTAATGCTGTTTGTGCTGGTGGATGGCTGGCAGCTGCTGCTGGGCTCGCTGGCGCAGAGCTTCTATTCCTGAACCGCCGGAGAACAATCATGACGCCGGAATCCGTGATGGCCATTGGCACCGAAGCGATGAAGGTTGCCCTGGCGCTGGCCGCACCGCTGCTGCTGGCGGCGCTAATCAGCGGGCTGGTGGTCAGCCTGCTGCAGGCCGCCACCCAGATTAACGAAATGACCCTGTCGTTTATCCCCAAAATTCTCGCGGTAGTGGCGACGATTATTATCGCCGGGCCGTGGATGCTGAACCTGCTGCTGGACTATATGCGCACGTTATTCAGCAACCTGCCTAATATTATCGGCTAGCCGTGATCCCCTTTGACAGCGCCCAGCTTAGCGAATGGCTCAGCCAGTATTTCTGGCCGCTGCTGCGTATTCTGGCCCTCATCAGCACCGCGCCGGTGCTGAGTGAAAAGCAGATAAGCAAAAAGGTGAAAATCGGCCTCGGCGGCCTGATTGCAATACTGATCGCCCCAACGCTGCCCGCCAACGCGATCCCCATTATCTCTGCTGCCGGTTTATGGCTGGCGGTTCAGCAGATCCTGATCGGCGCGGCGCTGGGGCTGACGATGCAGCTGGCCTTCGCCGCGGTACGCCTCGCCGGCGAAGTCATCGGCATGCAGATGGGGCTATCGTTCGCCACCTTCTTCGACCCCAGCGGCGGCCCCAATATGCCGGTGCTGGCGCGGCTGCTGAACCTGCTGGCAATGCTGCTGTTTTTAAGCTTTGACGGCCACCTGTGGCTGATCTCGCTGCTGGCCGACAGTTTTCATACCCTGCCGATCCAGAGCCAGCCGCTAAACGGTAACGGTTTCCTGGCGCTCACCCAACTGGGTTCGTTAATCTTTATCAACGGCATGATGCTGGCGTTACCGCTGATTTGTCTGTTGCTCACGCTCAATATCGCCCTGGGTCTGCTCAACCGCATGACGCCGCAGCTATCGGTATTCGTGATCGGGTTTCCGGTGACCATGACCTTTGGCATTATGACCCTCGGCATGATGATGCCGATGCTGGCTCCCTTCTGCGAACATCTGTTTGGCGAAATGTTCGATCGCCTGGCGGCCGTTATCGGCGGTATGACGTTTTAACCCTGCCGTTATTTCCCTCTTTTTCGCCGGACAAAATGGCAATAAAACCCGTTTACTGGGATAAAAGCCTGGAAAAACGTTTTTATTGCTACTAAGGCCCGAATATTCATAGCGGCTTGAATTAAAAAATAGCCACCCTACAATAAAGCCTGAATTTAATTGTTAGTGAATTTTATTTTTTAGAAAATTAAAACCTTGGGAAACGCAGAATATTTTTATGCGTGGGTTTAGTGCATCTTTAATAAAATAAGGAGCGACATCATGATTAAGGCGAAAGGTAACCGTATAGCGCGGCGTGTATTAGGCCTGCCCCACTGGGAAAGTAACCGATTTAAAATCGTGCTGGCCGACACCGCCGCTGGCGGAAAATGGAAAGTGGTGAAGAAAAAGAAATAATCCTGACTGGCAATTGATCTTTGCGCAACATAATTCCAAATTGCACAGTGCCGTAGCCCCGGTAAGCGCTCGCGCCACCGGGGATTTTGAGGCCACCCACACCGGCAGTTTCAGCCAGCATGGTGAATAAATTAAAGGCAGTCCGCACTGTTATCAGTGTGCAACTTTTTTAATGGTTTTTCCCGGACGCGGCGCGTTGCGCCTTCTCCGGGCTACCAAATCGCAAAGCGCAGTAGCCCCGGTAAGCGGCAGCACCACCGGGGATTTTGAGGCCACCAACACCGGCAGTTCCGTAGGTCGGTTAAGGCGCTAGCCGCCACCCGACAAAAAAGTACCGCGGGTAGATGCTGTGAATATTTTCCGCCCTACGTAACTCAAACTTATTCAATGACGATTAATACGCTAAGCTTTTCATTACGGAAAGAATGCGCTCTTCTCCGCGAAGCCCTATTGCATTTATCAATGCTCTATCAATTTTATTGCTGACAAGAAAATAAAGCATTTCCATATTATTGTTGTAGAGTGCCAAATATAACTGAGGCGATATATCTCTGAGTTTTCTTGCAGAAATCGCTGCCGTCTGAACCTTTCCATAAAGAGATGCGGCTGTCACTACCACAAAACTGGATCGGTTAAGTTGCATCATGACATCATTTTTGAAATTAAATGAGTTAACAATGATGATAGATAAAGCATTTGCAATTGCGCCCCTTGTTAGCAATCCACTTCGATAACTTGATAGACCTTTTGCAAGACTGATATCAAGATATTTTATCTCACTCACTTTTAAATATTTAAGTTCTTCCTCAATATACATTCTCATCATATCTGCAATGATATTTTTTCTTTTATATATCTCGTAAATACATTTTATGAAACGGATATCCTCTTCTGATAATTCCGAGCATATGGCCTTATACTCATCCAAAAGACATGTACTGTACCATGTAGCCCTCTCTAAACCAGATCGAACATCTTCCAGGACACTAATACTATTCTGTTGAACACCTCTTACAGCACGGTCGAGTGCTATAGCAGCATTCCTGTCGGTTTCCATTCTAAATTTGACCATCGAAGATATAGACATTGCCTGAATTCCCTTTTCATGATAAAAACACGAGGTGTAATTAGCACCATATCATGAGGAATGAATTATGAAAAAATGGATTTTTATTATTTTTTCTTTCATCCTATCATTTATCATCCTGGTTACCCTGATGTTTGAATTAGCGTTTCGCCTATTAAAGGCTGATGAAGTTATCAACTTTATGGAAAAATCAGTTTTTATCGATTCGTTTAATTCATGGTTTATCTTTTTGGTTATATTATCATTCATAGGCGCTATTATTATCAGCAGCGTGGTATTTTTAAAGATTAAAAAGGTGCTGTAATGTCCTGTTTATCTTCTTTTTTTAAAGAAATAATTAACGACCTTAAAGTTTATGTCATTATCATTTCTCTTTTTACATTTTATTACTTTGCAATTCCAGAATATTGGTTTCTATGCAGTATATTTACAATAATCATTTATGGTATTATTAAAATAGTTATAGCGTCAAAAAAAAGTAATAAAGGTGCTATTAAATGACGATGTTACTTTTGGTCGCATTCACTGGCAGCCTGCTCAGAATAATAACTTACCGTATCTTACCCTGACTTATACATAAAATCACACAGCATGACGCAACGCCCGAATTCCTTTTCCAGTCTGACGGCGCAGCAGCGCAAGCAGCGTTGACACCTCCGAATAACCCACGTCAGCGGTAATCGACTCTATATCTTTCCCCTCGGCAAGCAGCTGCTTTACTCGCTCGATCCGTAATTGCTGAAAAAAAGCCAACGGTGATTTACCCAGCGCGGCCTCCGTTCTGCGCTGCAAGGTGCGTGGATGCACGTTAAGCGCACCGGCGGCCGCCTGCAGGGAAAATCCCTGCGCCAGATGCGCCCGCGACCAGTGCTCAAAGCGGTTTATCAGGGCATCGGCATGCTGAGGATAACCCGCCGGCGAGCGGGAAACCTGAGGATGGCGGCTATCCCCCGCCATCGCTGTTGTCAGCAAATCCGCAAGCGGCGGGCTGCTCTGGCGAATCAGCCACAGCGCCAGCTCCACATGACCCATCATAGCGCCGGGAAGGATTGGCGGCGCCGCATTGAGCCATGACGTTGTGGCGGCCTGTTCATTGAGCAAACGGCTATCAGCCAGGATGAAGGTATTTAAACAGGCCGCGGCAATTTTAACGCCGTTCTTCGCCATGTTTTGCAAAAACCGCTTAGCGTCAGCAATATCGTGCCAGCCATCCGATGGCGATTGTCGTGCGTGAACATTGAGCGCCGGTACCACAATCCAGTCAGGAGAATCCAAACCCGATACCTGATGGGCAGGAATACTCAGCCCATGGGCTGATTTAACCTGCCCGGCCACGGCAATCATCTGCACATCAAAGCGAGAAATATTCATGCTCTGGCGTCGCGCCATATCATTAGCCGCAGCGAACGTATCCAGCAACGTCGCTAAGCCGGTATCGAACACGCCATCCAGAGCCAGAATATTTATCTTCATGTCGTTAATGGTATTGAAATTGTCATTTTTGCATATGGTTCTATTTTAACCTTAGCCATAGACTTTCCTCTATCGTTATTAATTACCAGAGCCAAATAACATGAAAAATAACCCCGAACTGATTATCCTTACGTTAATTTGCCTGCTAACGGTTATGATGTGGATCCCCTATATTATTGCCAGAGCCACGCGTGCTAACGCCGCGTCCGCAGCGGGGAGTGCTCATTCGCTATCAACCGGTCCAGCGCCCTGGGTGCAGCGTGCGCAAAAGGCGCATGCCAACGCGGTAGAAAACCTGGTTATTTTTGCCCCGCTGGTGGTGGTCGCCGCGTTGCTTAACGTCAATAACGCCATAACGTTAATTGCGGCTACAATTTATTTGCTCGCGCGCATTGTCCATTATATTGCGTATACCGCCGGGATCCCCGTTATCCGAACGCTCGCCTTTCAAACCGGTTTTGTCGCGACGGTTACTATTGCGATAGTTATTTTAAGTTCGGTTTTTTGAGGTTAAAAACTCCCGGCATCCGCTGCCAATGCCAGGCTTTGTAGCGCCGTCTTCAGCCATTTGGTTGCTCCTCGCTGCCCGCCGCGTTTATGGGAATAGATCTTCACGGTGAACGGGCTTATGGTGAACGGCAAAGGAAAAATCGCGATCGGGGCGGCATGAAGGAACTTCTCTGCGGCATAACGAGGAATCGCCATTAACAGATCGCTTTGCGCCACAATAAACGGCGCGCTGAGCATTGAGGGAGTTTTGAGCGCTATTTGCCGCGTATAGCCTAATTCCTGCAAACGTAAATCCAACACTCCCTGCTTTTCGTTCCACGGCGTGACCACCAGATGCCGCGCGGCGAGATAATCCGCCAGCGTCAGCGCCGTGCGACGGGTATTGCTAATAACCACATACTCATCCTCAAACCAGTCAATTTCGTCCAGTTCATGATGCCGGATATCTTCAGCGGTGCTGAAGCCCAGCGCCAGATCCACCTCCCCCGCCAGCAGCTCCGTCAGTGCCGGGCTATGTGGCAAATAACGGAGCTCAAAACGCAGGCCCGGCGCTTCATGCTGCAGCTTTTGCATCAGCGCAGGGAAAATGCATAACGCGGTGAAATCGGTAATGGCTATCTGGATCCGCTCTGTGCTGTCGGCGGCACTAAATTCCGGCTGTCGCGTGAGTTCCTGATTAAGTAATTTCAATACTGAAGCGATGGAGGGCGCGAGCTGAGTGGCATAGACGCTCGGGCACATCCGATGCCCTTCGCGAAAAAACAACGGATCGTTCAGCGCCACGCGCAGCCGTGACAGCGCGTGACTCAACGCGGAGGTACTCATCGCCAGCTCATCGGCGGCGAGACGAACGGAACTGTGGCGATAGATGGCATCAAAAACGAGCAACAGATTGAGATCGAGGCGTCTGAGCGCCGGATGCATAATATTCATCATTGGGTGATTTCATTGCACTTAATTCTTCTGACAATACCCCCTATGCTTAGCGTCATCAATATCGTTAACGTGTGAAAACGACAGGAAAAATGATGAGTATTACGATTAGACAGGCCCGTGCGGATGACGCTTCTGCCATCTACAATATGATTTATGAGCTGGCGGTGTATGAAAAAGCCCCACAGGAAGTGGTTACCACCCCCGAAGAGATCCGCGAAACCCTGTTTGGCGACGACAGTAAGACCGAAGCGCTGATCTGCGAAATTGACGGTAAAACGGCGGGCTATGCCGTGTTCTTCACCAGCTATTCAACCTGGCTCGGACGCAACGGTATTTATATGGAAGATTTGTATATCTCACCGGATTATCGCGGCCAGGGCGCGGGTCGAGCGCTGCTAAAAACCATTGCCCGGTATGCGGTTGCGCGACGCTGCGGACGCCTTGAGTGGAGCGTGCTGGACTGGAACCAGCCGGCCATTGATTTTTACCTCAGTATTGGCGCCGCGGCGCAAAGCGAATGGGTCCGCTATCGCCTCGATGGCGAAGCGCTGTTGAAATTTGCAGAGTAAAGCCGTATTTCCCCATCAGGGGCATTCGTTTGCAAGATGATGTGTCTGGAGTGCTCGAACCAGATGGCGGCATGGCTGAGCTACGTAGATCGCAGTGGGGACTTTACTCTGCCTGGAGATATCAAACCAAAGCCATGACGGTTAACTGCCGACATAATTAGTATCCCGGAAGAATTCTATCAGCGCATGGTTCGTTTTGCCGGGATACTTACAATACCATGTACAACAGGCGTTACCGTACCTTCGCATAAATCGCTTTTCTCCCTTTCTCTGCGGCTAAAAAGAACATTTCCTCCACGGGAAGTTAGTAACCCATTGTTACTATGCTGTTTTAGCCCTCTCGCCTCACAAAAACAGATCACACATTTGACGGATGGATACTACTGACGCATACACAAATACCTGTGCTATTCAGTGAGCGGGTTATTTTCCGCGTTCAGGGCAATAATAAAATAAGGAATCAATTAAGATGATGATATCCCGGAGATCGCTTATCGGCAGCGCCATTGCCAGCAGCGCGCTAATGGCCGTAGCGAGTGGACGTGCGTTTGCGCAAAATGCGCCAGCGCAGGCGGCCGACAATAAGCCGAAGCTGCCTGCGTCAGCGTCGCCGATTTTGCTAAAGAACATCGTTATTGGAACGGCAAGCGCGCCAACGGATGTCCTGATTGCCGAAGGCAAAATAGCCCGTACGGGCCACGCCTTATCCGCCGCGAATGCGCAATCGATAGATTGCACGGGTTGTCTGCTGTTACCCTCTTTCATTGATACCCACGTCCACCTCGACAAAACGCGCTTCGGCGCGCCGGAGCGTCTACACCATATCGCCACCGCCAGCGTAGCGGAACGAGCGGCCAACGAACGCAAACTGCGCGTAGAGCTTAAACATGACCCCTACCTTTATGGCTCCAACCTTGTACGGCAGATGGCGGCAATGGGAACGACGCATCTGCGTAGCCATATCGACATCGACCCGCTTACTAAGCTGTCCGACGTTGAAGCCCTGATGCGCATTCGTGAGGATTTTAAGGGCTACATGAGCATGGAATTCGTCGCTTTTCCGCAATCAGGGATTATTAAATCGCCAGGCGTTGCGGATTACATGGCTCAGGCGCTGGATATGGGCGTGGAATACATCGGCGGCCTCGACCCGCAGGGTTTTGATAACGACCGCAAAGGCCACCTTGATGTCCTCTTTACCCTGGCGGAAAAGACCGGTAAGCCGATCGATATTCATTTGCACGAGCCGGGTCAGATGGGGCTGGCTTCCATCAAAGAGATTATTGTTCGCGGCAAGGCGCTGGGGATGAAGGATAAAATCACTCTCTCGCACGCGTTTTCACTCGGACAAATATCCGAAAGCGAACTGAACGCCGTTCTGGCCGACATGGCTGACTTAGGCGTCCGCGTTATCGGCACGGCTCCGGGCAATGTCGCATTCCCGCCTATCGAACCACTATTGGATGCCGGAATTCTCTACGCTGCGGCGAACGACAATATTCAGGATATGTGGTCCCCCTGGGGAGATGGCGATCAGCTACAACGTGCGAAAACGTTCGCCTACAGCGCCAATTACCGTGCAGATGCGCCGCTGATGCGCCCCTTCGAGATGATAACGCGTATTCCGGCCCAGCATATTAATCTGCCGAACCACGGGCTGGAACATCTGAAGGAAGGTAACGCCGCCAACCTGGTGGTGCTGGAAGCCAGCGACGTACCGGCAGCGGTGTTATACACGCCGCCGCGCAAGCTGGTATTGAAAGACGGAATTATTATTGGTCGTGACGGTAAGAGCGCGATACCGCAGAAAATCTGAGTTCAGGGGACAATCTGCTGCGGGCCGATCGCATTTTCTGGCGGCCCGCAGCGGATCACCCCGGCATGAGATTGAACGGTTAGCAATAATCGGGTAGCATCCGCTCTTTCGGATAAAGAAAATGTCTGTTACCGATTCACTTCTCGCTTTTTCCCTTGCTGCGCTTTTGCTTACCCTGACTCCCGGCCTGGACACGGCACTCATTTTGCGCACCGCCTGTGCTGAAGGTGGTAAAAAAGCATTTCAGGCGGCGCTGGGCATTGATACTGGTTGTTTCATCTGGGGAGCGATTGTTGCACTGGGCCTCGGCGCCCTGCTGGCGGTTTCAACGTTGGCTTACACGATTCTGAAAATCGGCGGAGCCGCCTATCTGAGCTGGCTTGGCATACAGCTTCTGATGCGGCCTCGTTCGTCTTTCAACCACGATAATGGCAGCGTAGCTTCACACAACAACTGGTTTATCAGAGGGATGCTTGGGAATGTGCTTAACCCCAAAATGGGCATATTCTATATCTCGTTTTTGCCTCAGTTTATTCCTGCCGGGCACTCCCCTTTACTATGGACATTTATCCTGGTCAGCATTCACGTCACGATTGGCACTCTCTGGTCAGTGACGCTTATCTTATCCACGCATTTTGCTTCAACCATCCTGAAAAAAAGCAGCGTTGTTAGCATCATGGACAGAGCAACCGGCGGTTTATTTTTGTGTTTTGCGGCTAAACTGGCTATCAGTTCGAGATAATCCTGGCCGATAAATGATGCCCATCTCTGGCATCGCTCGGGAGAGATGCTTTACGCGAGAAACGGAAGCTGGAACTGCCGAAGCCATGCCTATTCACCCGTCCTCTTAGCGCAGACTCCTGCGCTTAACATCAGGCTGGAAAATTTCCCATGATATGAGCTTGATGGTTCAGCGTTTCTTTTATGTTATCGACTCTGACCTTCCTGATATCTGAACTGCGCGAAGATCCATAACGTAAAATCACCTGCTTTAAGTGACTGAATCACGCCAAATACCGATAAGGTCAAGAAGTGAGTAGCGCAGGGTCGTCCATTCACGCTCTGAAACCATTTATGAACATCATATTGCAGAGGATTTAATGGTTGTACATGCATATTTAAGAGCAGGGGTAACAGCAAGGGACCACTTAACTCATACCAGATTTACCTAACAAAGAAGAGCAATTGAATCACATGCAGCACATTATCCTTATAAAAATAGACAAATAGTTTATTAGATCGAATATTAGATTATTCCGAGATTAACATCTTATTTGTGCAATATGAAATCCTGCAACCATCAGAGCCGACAAATGCACTCTGCATCAACTAGTTATGTATATACACCACACAATTCAATGCTTTTTAGCCCCCTTGAAATTCAACGACTTAAATAAGCAATGCCTTGTAACTCTAAATACTAAACGAGTTGTATAAAAAAGTAATGAACCTAAACTTTTGCATTAGGCGATTCAATGGATAGATGATTACCAATCAAGGTAAAGACACTTGCTGTTAAATGCGAGTCATCTGCTGCATTAAAAAAAACCGCTATTGATATTAATCAATGGTGCAGGCATGCGTCTTAATAAATATGGTACATCTCTTAGATCAGCATTCCTATAACAGTCATAACGAGAGAGGTTTTTCATTTAAGTATTTTTAATCAAAAAAACATGTAACGTCTACCGTGGATGTTTCAACTCTGCTTTATGATAAAAACAACCACAACACATCTATAAACTATTAAATTTAAAATGAAGAGGTTTAAATGAGAACATCTAATATTCTGTATGTTATAGCTGGCATTATCTTCATTATGTCAACAACGACTTACGCAAGCGAAAAAGTACCGAAAGGTGCGTTAGTTGTTCGTTACGGCGCCGCAAATATGGATGAGAATTATGAAAATCAGGATGGATACCCTGATAATTTGCAAAATGTTTCGGCTCTTTGCTCCCGAAAAGACTCTGGCGCGAACCAGGATTTAGTAAATGAGTTAATAGGCTCTGATAAGACCCGAAAGAGCATCTGGAAAAAAGCAGGAGCGACTAAAGCCTCAACTTTAATAAATAAAAATGCCAAAATTGAATCAGACCCGCTACCAAAGAATCCGAATCATTGTTTAATTAGCAACATTAGCTTAGCGAATATCAAAGGGACATGGGTTATTTATGTTAACCCCCCAGAGTTAAGTGTTCATGAACAATAACTCGCGGTCTTAAAAGAACTGTATTTGTTGGTATAAAACAAATGATGGATAGATATATGCCACGGGTTATCATGATTGGACTCTAATGTGTATCTACTATCAATTCAAAAAAAACACTTCACTAATTACGGAGGGGATATGCATTACTGAAAGATATGATATGCTTATAAACATATATAATTAATGTGATTATTTTTAATTCGAGTGTTTCATTTTCAGCATAAGCGAAGGCTCAAAATATATGGCTAGTAATTTAACAAATAACTTGTCATGTAAGGTTATATCATCATCTACATCTAACCTAAATCAAATGATTTCATGTTGATTCCATTTGATGTTTAGGAAAAACAATATTATAGGAGTTTGCTATGTTCAATGAAAATGCAGTACAGTCGGCACATGAATATTTCAGAAAAATTTATGATTTAAAAGATGCTGAGGTTCTTTCAGAGGATCTTCCGCTTGTTCAAGGGCTTTCTAAGGAGGGCGCTGTTCAATATCAAACATATCAATTTAATGATGCTCCAGAAGCGTTGAAGGAACAGGTCAAAGTAGGCCGTTTATTAATGGAACGCTTCGTAGGTGTAGCCAGTGCGGCTGTTAATAAAAAGGCACCCAGCAGCACCGACAAGTATAATTTCGAGCAATGGCAAGAAGTCACTAAGCATCTTACTAATGCGTTTTTCACAGATCCTGTTTCAGGTGACAGAAGTTTAAATACGTCAGTACAAGGTATTGAGATTGCAAAAAGTGTAATTAACTTTGCATGTAACGTTATAGCAGGCGATGTTACAGCCTTCGCAAATTTCCTGAAGGGATTTGGTGACGGCCTCAGTGCACAAATGAGTAAAACGCAAGCTGCCTATAATTATTTATATGCATATTCTACTCATGATTTATTCAAAGATCAAAGCGGTAACGTATTTTACAAACCTAGCTTTCTTGTATATGGAACTTACTTTAGCCAGGAGCAAAAGAAAATATCTACATCCTGTGCTTCATATAATGAAGTCAACCTTAATTTTGGTGTAAACACAATCGGCGGGACATTTAAAATTGAAGAATACATGAGCAATGATAAGTTTAAGGCAGCAGTCGATGATTTTCTGGATAAATTTGAAGGAAAATCAATTAAAGATACAGATTCATACTTTGACGGGATATTTAATAACTCATCCCCTTCTGCATCTTATCAATACAAAAAGTCAGAATAAGCCTATTTACCCAATCAAGGGAGATGATTGACTTATTTAAAAGACTATATGAGAGTAGGCATTATTTGCCTACTCTCTGTTTTTACAAAAAGCACGTCTCCGGCGTGTAAAAAGAGTCTGCTGCGATATGCCTGCTATACCAGCATTCGCTGACGGTAAAACGTGTACCAGCAAATACCTATCAAAGTAATGAGCACCATGAAAGTACGCTCGCCGCCAGATACAGCCCAATGCCATAGGCCAGGTGCGCCAGTAGGCTCAGCGAGCGCGCCAGCCACGGTCGGGGAGTCCGTGAGGCCGCGACGCCAAAACCAAATGCGGGCTGCAGGATCAAGAACGGCGCCAATAAGGTTACGACCCCTGACAGCAGCGCTGTCGCCAGAGTGGGGGCATAAAACCAATCGGCGCCACTCAACATAAACGGCACAGCCGCAAAAGCGATACCGATTAAATAATGGCATAACCAGCCGGTAAAACGCTCTCCGTGTAGCGGAGGGGTTGCGGTGATGGTGTTATGTCGCACTGTCCCCCGCGCAAGCCATAACGCCCAGCGACCGACCAGCGCATAGTTCAACGGCGCAATCTTGAGTATATGCTTCTGAAAGAGCGACCATAAATCCATGACTAACGTCGCGCCGATCCCCGTTACTAAAATTTGCACAACAACCATGATATTCAATTTATTCTTCCTTTTTATGCGTCAATGCTACTCTGTCGACGAGTGTGCAACTTAAAGCGAGGTTTAAGTCAATCATGAAAGAACTGGATATCCGCGAGGTCGCGACGCTTTCCGGCATTACGCCTTCTGCGCTGCGGTTTTATGAAAAGAAAGGCTTAATCAAGCCGATCGGTCGCCATGGTCTGCGAAGGCAGTACCATGAAAATGTGTTGAGTAAGCTGGAACTGATCGTGCTGGGACAGGCCGCCGGTTTTTCGCTTGCGGAGATAGCCGAGATAGTTAACGCTGACGGCAAGATAGCGATTGATCACCAACGCCTTGAGCAGCGCGCGAAGGAGATTGATAACACCATTCGCCGATTACAGCTGTTAAGTCAGGGGCTAAAACACGCTGCCCGCTGTACTGCGCCGGAACATATGCAATGCCCTGAATTTAAAAAAATTGTGGCAAAGGGCATTAGATTGTTTAAATAAACACTCCAGCACTATGGCTTGATTGATGAGAATTAGCGCATTGAGGCGCAAACCATTATCGCCACGCCTTGTTCTGGAGTACCACCCTGTAGCCATCTGGATCAACGAACGTTTGGCCATTGATATCCCAATAAGGGTTAAAAGAATTCGTTAAGTTAAAGCCTGCTTCGCGCATTCTGGCGCAAGCATCTAACCACCCTTTCTTATCCGGGTAATACAGCACGAGTAGATCCTCCTCCGTCTGCAAGGGTTGTACTGGATGATATTGGCACCAGGTGAATTCTATATGCCAGCCCAATCCCTCTCGCCCTAACATTATTCCATTAAAACCATCGTGATCGTTGAATTCAGCAATTTTGTGTAAGCCCAATCCTTGACAGTACATCAAACAGGACCTTGCAAGATCGGTGACGGGTTTGGCGATACGCATATGAGTAAACATCCGGAATTCTCCTTGAGAGGATATGGTGTGAAGGTTGGGATCCGGTTTGAGTTTACACGCTATGAGGTGGTGAATTTGTCGCTGAGAGCCCCCCACTTCCACCTGATAAAAAAAGGGCACCTCACCCCGCGTACACAGAGAGAACGGGATGAGGTGCCAAGGTGCTAAATGAAAAAGCGGTTATTCGTGATTAGCGATTCATCTGAAACAGCGACATACCCTGCATATCGCTGAAAGTTTTATAAGATGCCTGCAGCGCCGCCTGCTGCATAAAATAAGAAGAGATAGATTCCGCAAGGTCGGCATCGGTCAGGGCGCTCATCTGCAGCTGGTTGGTCATATCACGCTCTTTACCGATGCTATCGAGCTGATCCATCTCCTGCAGCTGGTTACCCAGCTCGGCGCGCACGCTCAATACCTTGTTGTAGGAGTTATCGAGGCCGCGATTAGCCTTCGCCAGCGCATCGTTCACCTGCTGTTTGGTGGCGTCATCGGCCCCCTGCAGCGGCGTTTTCAACGCTTCCAGCGCAATATCGATACTGGCGAACACATCGGCGACCGGCGCGCTGCCGTCCGGCTCCGGCTTCGGATTGCTGGTCAGCGCCATAAATACCGAATTACCGGTATGGCCGATGGTCATCGTACGGTTGGCGTCAACCTTCTGTTCAACGGTTTTATCGCCGCCCTGATAGCTAATCTTGCCGTTGGTATCGACAAACGGCGGCTTATCATTCTCATAGCCGCCAAACAGGTAGCGTCCGTTGCCGTCGGTACTGTTGGCCTGGTTCAGCAGTTGATCCTTCAGCCCCTGTAGCTGGGTCGCCAGCGAATCGCGGTCGTTATCGCTCTCGGTGCCGCCGGCGTTAACGATCAGCGCCTTGATATCAGAAATCGTCGAGGTGGCTCCGGAAAGCACGGTCTCTTCCATCGATACGCTCTGGCGGGCGAAAGTACGCGCCAGGGTGTACTGATTGTTCTCGGCCTGCGATTGCGACAGCATCACCGCCCGCGATGCCGCCAGCGGATCGTCGGAGGGATTAATCACCTTCTTGCCGGTTGAAAGCTGCTCGGCGGCCTTCATAAACAGCGACTGATTGCCGGTGATGCCGGTCATGTTCTGTTGGTACATCATGCTGGTGCTCATGCGCATGCTGTCAGTTCCTCAATACAATCAACGAATATTCAGCAGCGCGTCGAACAGCGAGCTGGCGGTCTGGATCACCTGGGCGTTCGCCATGTAGTACTGCTGGAAACGCAGAAGCTCGCCATACTCTTCGTCGAGGTTTACCCCGGAGAGCGACTGCTGTTGACGAGCCAGTTGGGTGACGATACTGGACTGCGATTCGCTGCTCACCTTCGCAGCGGCGGTCTGGTTGCCCACGCCGCTGACGATCCCGGCGTAGGCGCCGCTGAGCGTTGCTTTGCCATCCACCAGGTTTTTGGTCTGCAGGTCGAGCAGTTTTTTAGCGTTATCGTTATCGCCGCGGCCGCTATCATCTTTACCGGCGGCGGCGATTTTCGCTGAATCGGTAATCGCCACTTTCAGGTTGCCCGCCACGTCGCTGACCGGCTTCACCGTAAAGCTATCTTTCTGCTGCGGGTTGCCATCGATACTGACTTCGAGTCCATCAAAGCTCAGCGTCGGGTTACCGTCTGCATCTTTACCGGCGGTGGCGTTGACTTTGACGTTGTCCGGCAGACGGCTGACCTGCCAGTTGGCGCCGTCATACTCCACGCGGTAGTCGTTGGCTTTTACCTTGCTGGTATCGGTATACGAGACCGACAGCGAGGCATCGCCGGTATTGCGCGTATTATCAACCACCCGCGCGCCGCTGAAGCTGAAGAAATCGCCCCCCTGCTCACCGTTGAGATCGAAGCCCTCGCGGTGCTGTTGGTTAAAGCTATCGGCCATCGCCAGCGCCAGTTGGCCGAGCTGATTGCGCACGCCGTCCAGCGTCTCGCTGCGAAAACGCAGCACGCCGCTCAGGCTGCCGCTGGTGATCTGCCCTTCCGGCACTTCGCTGGCGCCGCTGCCGCGGTTATAGCCGAGAGTCAGGCGCGAAGGGTCGCTGCTGGAAGGGATCGCTTCCACCTGATAGCTGTTGTTACCCTGCACCAGGGTCAGGCCGTTGGCGAAGGAGACGGTATAAGCGTCGCCGTCCTGCTGGGTTACCTGAACGCCCACCAGTTGGTTGAGTTCGCTGACCAGCTGATCGCGCTGATCGAGCAGCGCGTTCGGTTCGCCGCTGGCGCTGCCGCGCAGGCGGGTAATCTCATCGTTAAGACGGGCAATCTGCTGGCTATAGCTGTTAATCTGCTGGGCGGTGTCGTTAATTTGCTGATTAACGCCGCTGTCCATGTCGCGCAGATATTTATCGGTATTATTAAACTGGTTGACCAGGCCGTTAGCCTTACCCAGTACCGTCTGGCGCGCCGCGTCGTCGCCGGCGTTGCTCACCAGGTTCTGCAAATTGGTGAAAAAATCCTGCAGGCTCCCCGACAGGGTATTAGTTTTGCTGGCCAGCAGATTATCGATCTGCGAAATCTTTTCGTAGTAGGCGTTCTGCGAACCGGCCGCGCTCTGCGCGCCGCGCAACTGGTTGGTGATGAACTGGTTATATTCGCGGTTCACGCTGGTCACGGTCACGCCGTTACCGATAAAACCGTTCATAGTGGCCAGGCCGCCGTTTTGGGCCAGAATCGCCGTCTGTCGGTTATAACCCGCTACGTTGTAGTTAGAGATATTGTTGCTGACGGTACTGAGCGCCACCTGCGCCGCATTCAGTCCGCTCATCGCCGTATTGATTAAGCTATTGGACATCAGGGTTCCTTATGCTGCCAAGTCAATTCGCTCAGCTTGCCCTTGTTATCGGTCAGAGAAGTAAAAACTTGAGTAAATCTGCCTGCAAAATTCCGCAGCCGCTTTTATGCCGGATGGCGCTACGCTTATCCGGCCTACGCGCTGTGCGATTTGGTAGCCCGGAGAAGGCGCGACCTTCGAACCTAGAACAGATCGTTAATATCCGCGGCATAGGCTTTCACCGCCTGCGCCCCGGCGTGCTTCATCTGCTGAATCACGCTGACCAGCTTGCTGGCGTATTGCGGGTCGGTGGCGTAGCCTGCGCGCTGCAGCTCGTGCGCCGCCTGCTCCGGAGTCGATGCTTCAGCAACCGAGGCATAACGCGGGTTGTTGGTCAGCAGCTTGACGTAGTCAGCAATCGCCGAGAAATACGAATCGTAAACGCGGAATTTGGCCTTCACCTTCTTCGCCCCCCCCTGTTCAAACTCAGTGGTGGTGATCTCGGTAACCGGCCCCTTCCAGTTGCCCCCGGCTTTAATACCAAACAGGTTGTAGCTCGGCGTACCGTCAGCGGTCGGGATTTCGCGCTGCCCCCAGCCGGATTCCAGCGCCGCCTGGGCGACAATCAGCTGATGCGGGATCCCGCTGCGCTCACTGGCGGCGCGCGCCGGCATTGACAGACGGGCAACGAAATTGCCGTTGTTGAGCGATAGCGGCGCGGCGACCGGCGGCGCTTTCGGCACCGCCCGGCGGATCATCTGCTCCAGCGCCTGATTCGGCAGCGTCTGCAGCACCTCATTATCCAGCGCCATCGGCGCGGTGCCCGCCGTTTCGCTGGGGATCGCGTTGGCGTTGCTCATCTGCTTGACCATCATGTCGGCCAGCCCTAATCCCTTTTGCGACATCTGCTGAGCAATCTGCTGATCGTACATCGAGGTGTAGAGCCGGGTCTGGTCGCTGCTGAGTACGCCATCCTGCGGTAGCGCGGCGCGCATGCTCTTTAGCATCATCTGTACAAACATGCCTTCGACCTGCTGCGCCACCTGCTTGAGGTTGCCCTGCGGATCGGCGGCGGCATCGCGCTTCAGGCCGTTCAGCGCCTGGGCGTCATAGGCGGCGCCCGACATCGCCATAACATCGCTGGCCATTAGATAATTTCCAGTTTGGCGCGCAGGCAGCCGGCGCTTTGCATGGCTTGCAGAATCGACATCAGGTCGATTGGCGTCGCTCCCAGCGCGTTCAGCGCGCGCACCACGTTGTTGAGGTTGGCGCTGGCGTTGATTTTCTGCAGTGAACCGCCCTGCTGCTGCATTGAAATCTGGGTATTCGGCGTGACCACCGTCTGGCCGCCGCCAAACGGCGTCGTCGGCTGGCTGACGCTGGTTTGTCTATCGACCACCACCGACAGGTTGCCCTGAGCCACCGCGCAGGAATCAAGGATCACCTCGCGATTCATCACCACCGAACCGGTACGCGAGTTGATGATCACTTTGGCGTCCATGGCGCCAACGTTAACGTTGATATTCTGGATCTCGGCGAGGAAACGCACCTGCGAGCTATTGCCCTGCGGCACCAGTACCTGAATAGTACGCGCATCGAGCGGCGATGCGGTGCCGCCGCCGCGCTGGCGATTAATCGCATCGCTAATCTGCTGCGCGAGGGTGAAATCTTCATCATTGAGCTGCAGGTTGAGCACCCCACCGCTGCCGAACGTGGTCGGCAGTTCGCGCTCGATGGTGGCGCCGTTGCTGATGCGCCCGCCGGCTAACTGATTGACCTGCACGCTGCTGCCGCCCGCCGCCGCGCCGGCGCCGCCCACCAGCACGTTGCCCTGCGCCAGCGCATAAACCTGGTTATCCACCCCTTTGAGCGGCGTCATCAGCAAGGTCCCGCCGCGCAGGCTTTTGGCGTTGCCCATTGATGAGACCACCACATCGATATTCTGCCCCGCGCGCGCGAAAGGCGGCAGCTTCGCCGTGACCATCACCGCGGCGACGTTCTTAAGCTGCATGTTGGTGCCCGGCGGCACGGTAATACCGAGCTGCGATAGCATGTTGCTCAGGCTTTGGGTGGTAAACGGCGTTTGCATGGTCTGGTCGCCGGAGCCGTCGAGCCCCACCACCAGGCCGTAGCCGATTAAGGCGTTATCGCGCACGCCCTGTACCGTCACCAGATCGCGAATACGCTCCGCCGTCGCCGGTAAGCTGGCCGCGCCGATTAATAGCGCAATGATGAGTTTTTTAACCATGTGAATCTCTTTTCAGTAACAGCGCCAATGGCCCGCTCATTAGTACGGGGAGACGTTGAGGAAGAACCGCTGCAGCCAGCCCATCGTCTGCGCTTCATTGATGTAGCCGTTGCCGACATACTCGATGCGCGCGTCCGCCACCTGCGTTGAGGTAACCGAGTTGCTACCGCTGATGGTGCGCGGGTTAACCACCCCGGAGAAGCGGATGAACTCGGTGCCCTGGTTAATGGCGATCTGTTTTTCCCCCACCACGTGCAGGTTGCCGTTGCTCAACACCTGATTAACGGTGACGGTAATGGTGCCGTTGAAGGTGTTATTGGCGTTCGCCCCGCCTTTACCGCCGAAACTGTTATCGCCGGAAATATCCATATCGGCGCGGGCGTTGCCCAGCAGGCCGTCTAAGTAGCGCGGCGCGGTGGCGACGCCAAACTTGCTGGAACCGTTACGGCTGGCATTGGCGGAAGAACTCTTGCTGGCGCTGACGTTTTCCTGCAGCACAATAGTCAACGTGTCGCCAACATTGCGCGGGCGGCGGTCTTCGAACAGCGGCTGATAGCCGTAGTTCATCGGCTGCGCAGCCTGAAAAATTGAGCCGTTCGGTACCGGCGCGGTCGGCGGCGCGGGCTGCGCCGAGGTCGAACCATCGACCAACGGTTTATGCGGAATGTACGCGCAGCCGCTCAGCGTCAGCATCACCATGCCAGCCAGCAAGCGTTGTCCCTGGCGCGGCAGGGTGGCCATCGAATGTGTGGTTACCACGGGGTATCGCCTTTGTTACACCAAAATAGCGACGGGCGCGGCAGGCGACGCCCGTCATCAAACATTACAGTTGGGTCAGCTTCTGCAGCATCTGATCCGACGTCGAAACCGCTTTGCTGTTGATCTCATAGGCGCGCTGGGTCTGGATCATATTGACGAGCTCTTCCGCCACGTTGACGTTCGAGGTCTCCACATAGCCCTGGTAGAGCATACCGGCGCCGTTCAGGCCCGGCGTGCTCTCATTCGGCGCGCCAGAGCTCTCCGTTTCCTGGTACAGGTTCTCGCCCACGCTTTCGAGGCCGCTGTCGTTAATAAAGGTGGTTAACGTCAGTTGACCGACCTGCTGGGCGGCGGTCTGCCCCTGCTGGGTGACGCTCACGATGCCATCGCGGGCGATGGTAATGGTCAACGCGTTGGCCGGTATGGTGATCGCCGGCTGTACCTGGAAGCCGCTGGCGGTCACCAGCTGGCCGTTCTGATCGATCTGGAACGAGCCGTCGCGGGTGTAAGCCTGGCTGCCGTCCGGCAGCAGGACCTGGAAGAAGCCCTGGCCTTTAATCGCCACGTCTTTGCTGTTGTTGGTCTGCGACAGGTTGCCCTGGCTATGCAGACGCTCGGTGGCGACCGGGCGCACGCCGGTACCGATCTGCAGGCCGGAAGGCAGCGTGGTCTGCTCGGAGGACTGCGCCCCCGGCTGGCGCATGGTCTGGTACAGCAGGTCTTCAAACACCGCGCGCTGGCGTTTAAAACCGTTGGTGCTGACGTTCGCCAGGTTGTTGGCGATCACGTCCATATTGGTCTGCTGCGCATCAAGACCGGTTTTCGCAATCCATAAAGAGGGAATCATTGGTTATTTCCTTTGGCCGCGGGCCGACTGGCTATCAGCTTACTGACAGCAGAGAGTTCGCCCGCTGTTCGTTCTCATCCACGCTGTGGATGACCTTCATTTGCATTTCAAAGCGACGGGCGTTGGCGATCATATCGACCATGGTCTCCATCGGCTTGACGTTACTGCCCTCCAGCACGCCGGGCATGACCCGCACCTGCGGGTCGTTAGCCAACAAGTTGCCGCGGCGCTGCTGGGTTTCCGGGGTTAAGCGGAACAGGCCGTCATCGCCGCGCATTACTTCGCGCGCGTCGGCTTTCACCAGCTTCAGGCGGCCAATTTGCGCGATGGTGTTCGGCGGATCGCCGGGGTTCAGCGCCGAAATCGTGCCGTCGGCGGCGATAGTGATTTCCGCCGACGGCGGCACCTCAATCGGCCCGCCGTCGCCCTGCAGCGGCATTCCCTGCACCGTCAACTGACCGTTAGCTGAAACCTGAATGCTGCCGTTGCGGGTATAGGCTTCGCCGCCGCCCGGCAGGCTGAGTGCCAGAAAACCGTCCTGCTGCAGCGCCACGTCCAGCGGGCGCCCGGTGTAGTTCAGCGCCCCCTGGCTCATATCGGCGCCCGGCGTCGAGGCCGCCACCAGCGTGCGGGTGGCGAGGCTCGGCCCGTCAACCGGCACCGCGCGTAGCGCGGCGAGCTGGGCGCGAAAGCCCGGCGTCGAGGCGTTGGCGAGATTGTTGGCGGTAATCGACTGTTGCTCCAGCGTCTGGCGCGCGGCGCCCATCGCGGTATAAATCGCGTGATCCATAACTCAGTTCCGTTAGCGCAGGCTGACCAGCGTCTGCAGGATCGAATCCTGCGTCTTGATGGTCTGGGCGTTGGACTGATAGTTACGCTGGGCGACAATCATGTTCACCAGCTCCTGGCTCAGGTCGACGTTGGACGATTCCAACGCGCCGCTGGTCAGCTTGCCAAAACCGCCGCCGCCGGAGAGTCCCACGCGTGGCTGGCCGGACGCGCCGGTCTCCTGCCAGACGTTATCGCCCTGCGACGCCAGACCTTCCGGGTTGGAGAAGTTGGCCATCACAATCTGCCCCAGGACCTGGGTCTGCTGGTTGGAGTAGATACCGACGACGGTACCGTCATCATTAATCTGGAAGTTGGTGTATTCACCGGCGGCATAACCATCCTGCGCCACTTTACTCACCGAATCGCTACCGACGTTCTGCTGCATACTACCGGCGAAGCTGAGCGTGAAGTTCTGCGCCGGGGCGCCGTCTTTCGCGCTCATCGGAATGGTCATGCTGAACTCGCCCGCCTGGCCGTTAACGCTGACCAGGTTGCCGCTGGTATTGAACTCCATGGTGCCCGCGCTGACCGCAGCCGCGCTGCCGTCCTGGGTATAGACCTGCCATTTGTTATCGTCGGTTTTCACGAAATAGGCGTTGATGTTGTGGGCGTTACCCAGCGAATCGTAGGCGGTGATGGTGTTGACGTAGTTGTAGCTATCCTGCTTCGCCGGGTCGAAGGTCTTGTTCTCCGGCACTTTATGCGTGGACTTCAGGTTGGCGACCATTTCACCGGAAGTCGACGCTTTGGCGTTCATCATCCCTTCCGGTATGCTCAGCGGTACCGGGTTGGCGCCCTGCTGAATGGTCGGCGGCGTGCCGGCGGCCGGATAGCCGGTAAGCTGCAGCCCCTGCATATTGGTCAGATTGCGGTTTTCGTCCAGCTTAAACTGACCGTTGCGGGTATAGAAAATACCGCCGTCTTTATCCTGCATGCGGAAGAAGCCGTTGCCGTTGATCGCCACATCCAGCGCGCGGCTGGTGCCGGTGGTGGTGCCGCCTTTAAAGTTCTGGGTGATCCCGGAAACTTTAACCCCCAGCCCGACCTGCGAACCGGCAAACATATCGGCGAACGACACGCTGCCGGATTTGAAACCCGCGGTCGCGGAGTTAGCGATGTTGTTGCCAATCACGTCGAGATTGGTGGCCGCCGCGTTTAAGCCGCTGACTGCCTGAGAAAAGGCCATGTTACTCTCCAAATATTGAGGATATCGATAAAATCCAGATGCGAATTACAGGATCTGCCGCACTTCCTCGAGACTGGCGTTACCGGCCAGGCCGAGATCCAGCTTCGCGCCGTTGCTGTCGTTAATCACGCCGTTAACCATGCCGAAATGCAGGCTGCGCGCCACCAACTGCTCGCCGTTGCCCTTGGCGTTAATCGCCACTTTATAGGCGCCGTCCGGCGCGGCGGTACCATCATCCAGCGAGCCGTCCCAGGTGAAGGCGTGCACCCCGGCGGTGAGGCCGCCAATCTCAATGGTCCGCACCACCTGGCCGTTGGCGTTGGTAATGGTTGCCGTGACCTGATCGGCGGCCCGTTCCAGCTCGACGCCAAACGGCGTGGTGCTGACCTGCCCTTCTTTACTGCCGACCAGAATGTTATTACCCGGTACCATCACGCCGTGGCCGATCAGCGCGCTGGCCTGCAGCGACTGGTTGCTGTTGATCTGCCCGGAGATCGCGCCAAGGGTGGTGTTGAGTTTTTCGATGCCCTGTACGGTATTAATCTGCGCCAGCTGCGAGGTCAGCTCGTTGTTTTGCATCGGGTTGGTCGGGTCCTGATTTTTCAACTGCGCCACCAGCAACGTCAGGAAGCTGTTATGCAGATCCTGGCTGGTGCTGCTTTTGCTGGCGGAATCAAGAACCGCGTTATTGGTCGATTCATTGGTGGTTGCGGCGATAGCCATCGGGATCTCCGGTTACTGACCCAATGTCAGGGTTTTCATCATCATCGACTTAGTGGTGTTGAGCACTTCGACGTTGGCCTGATAGCTGCGGGAGGCGGAGATGGTGTTAACCATTTCGCTCACCACATCGACGTTCGGCATCCGCACATAACCCTTAGCATCAGCCAACGGGTTGCCCGGTTGATAAACCATCCGAGCGGGCGCCGGGTCATCGACCACCTGCGAGACGCGCACGCCGCCGGTCTGCTGCCCTGGCGCCGCGGCCACTTCGAACACCACCTGCTTCGCGCGATAGGGTTCGCCATCCGGGCCGGTGACGCTATCGGCGTTGGCCATATTGCTGGCGCTGACGTTCATCCGCTGCGACTGGGCCGAGAGCGCCGAGCCGGAGATATCAAAAATATTGAGTAAAGACATTCGCCTTATCCTTGTTGCAGCACCGACATCATCCCTTTGATCTGACCGTTGAGCAGCGTCAGGTCGGTCTGATATTTCAGGCTGTTGTCAGCGAAGTTGGTGCGTTCGCGATCCATGTCCACCGTGTTGCCGTCCATCGACGGCTGGTCCGGCACCCGGAACAGCAGATCCAGCTCCGGCGGCTGCATGGTTTGCGCCGGAATATGGCGCGCCGCCGTCAGGTTAAGCGCCATGCCGTTGCCGTTTACCCGCCCCTGTTGCAGGACTTTATTCAGTTGGCTGGCGAAATCGATATCCCGCGCCTGATAGCCCGGCGTGTCTGCGTTGGCGATATTGGCGGCCAGTATTTCCTGGCGCTGGGCGCGCAGGTTCAGCGCCTCCTGGCCAAAACGCAGAGCAGCGTCCAGTTTGTCGAGCATGCTCCCTCCGCAAGGTTAGAATTTGGAGCCGACAGCATAAACGCCCCCTGCGCCAACCTATCGCGGGAATAGGGGCAAAATGGGGCGCTATTTATCTGTTTAGTCCCTCGGGGCAGCCGTTACACTTAACCCCTTTCCGGGTGGCGTGAGGGGAACGCGATGAAAAGTAAAATCCTGCTGGTCGGCCTGCTGTGCAGCCTGAGCGCCCGCGCCGACACGCTGGCGACGCAAATCGAAAGCTTCATTAAAAGCAAATTCAACGATAATGCCGTGCAGGTGAAAGTGCTGGTGCGCACGCCGCCCGCCCAGTGGCCGCCGTGTGAATTACCGCAGCTGTCGCTGCCGCCCAATGCGCGAATCGGCGGCAATATCAGCGTCTCTGCCCGCTGCGGGCAGGAGCGGCGGTTTATTCAGACCCAGGTGCAGGTATTTGGCCGTTATCTGACGGTGGCGCGCGGTATTAGCGGCGGAACGCCGCTGACCCCAGCGGATGTGGTGCTAAAATCAGGCAGGCTCGATACCCTGCCGCCGCGTACGCTGACCGACAGCAAGAAAGCGCTGGGCGCCGTGACGCTGCGAAATATCAGCCCAGGCCAACCGCTGACGCTGTCCATGCTGCGTCGCGCTTGGGTGATCAAAGCCGGTCAGCCGGTACAGGTCATGGCCGAGGGCGATGGCTTTAGCATCAGCGGTTCCGGTAAAGCAATGAATAACGCGGCAGCCGAAGATAGCGTGCGCGTGCGCATGGTTTCCGGCAAAATCGTCAGCGGTATCGCCGGGGAGGATGGCGCCATCCGTATTACGTTATAAAAAAGTAAAGGTTTGCCAGCCCCTGCCGATAACCCCATTAGAAACCCATTTTGGAGATGGACCATGAGTATCGATCGCACCCAGCGGTTACAGCCGGTTTCCACGGTGCAGCCGCGTGAAACCCCGGCCGACAACCCGCTTCAGCCGCGCAAGGCCACCGCGGCGGAAACCGCCGTTAGCGCCACCAAAGTGAAACTGAGCGATGCGCAGGCGCGGCTGATGCAGCCAGGCACCCAGGATATTGATATGAACCGGGTCGAGGCCATCAAACAGGCGATTCGTAGCGGCGAACTGAAAATGGACGCGGGCAAAATCGCCGACGCCCTGCTGCAGGATGCGCACAACGATATCCAGCGCCTTGCCGGTAGCAAAACAGATAAGGCCTGATGATGGACAGATTACGCACTCTGCTGGATAAACTGGCGGAAACCCTGCGGGCGCTGGATGACGTGCTGGCGCAAGAGCAACAGTTGCTGTGTGCGGATGAACTGCCCGGCGTAGCGCTGCAGCGCGTCACCGATAGCAAGAGTCAACTGCTGGCGACGGTAGCCTGGCTTGAACAACAGCGTCCGGCGCTGGAAGCTAACCTTGCGCTACGCGCGCCTTACCCCGGCCATGAAAGCTTCGGCGAAAGCTGGCGGCAGATCCAACAGTTAAGCCAGAGCCTGCGTGAAAAGAATCAGCATAACGGCCTGTTGCTCAATCAACAGATCGCCCATAACCAGCAGGCGCTGGCAATTCTTAGCAAGAATAATAAATCGCTGTACGGGCCGGATGGCCAGTCGCGCACCGCGAGTCTGCTGGGCCGTAAAATCGGCGTCTGAATTCCTTTCTCTGTATTTCCCCAATGGCGACGGTTACCCGTAGCGCCGTTTTTTGTCAGGTGGCGCTACGCTTACCTGACCTACGCCGGCATGTGATCTGTAGGCCCGCGCAAGCGTAGCGCCGGATGGCGGCTGCGCCTTATCCGGCCTACGGTCTGTATTAATACAAAACTTTCCCCCGCGACTACTGATAATTAACGATAACCTGATTGGCAATCGCCCGCAGCGGCGGGTTTAACGGCCCGCGGGTCTGTACGGAATAGACAAACCGCAGCGGCCCTTCTGCCGCCTCGCCTGCCAACGCGTGGCTGGTACCGCTGGCGCTGGTCAGCGGAATACAGCGATTCAGGCTACATAAATGCACCTGCAGCCCCGCCGGCTCCGCTGACAGCAGACGATAGCGCCAGCTAACGGTCTCGATGCGCGCATTGCCGCCGGGTAGCGTATTGGGCGGCAGCAGCGCGGCGGAAGAATCACTCATCCCGCCCTGTTCAAGAGTGACGCCGGGCCCTTCGGCAATCCATGAGCCCGACGCCGCGCCGGCGGCAACCGGCAATAAAAGGCACAATAAAGGAAGATAGCGCGTCATCAGGCCGCTCCAATGGTTGAGGTCATGCGAATCTGGCGATCGTCGTTGATCTCCAGGTTGGAAAGCACCGCCATCTGCGGCAGGCTACGACGCAGGAAGCGCGCCAGTAGCGGGCGCAGCGCGTGGTTAACCAGCAGCACCGGCGGCGCGCTGAGCATCTCCTGGCGCTGCAGCGCCTGCCGCGCCTGCTCAAGCAGGCGGTCGGCAAGCCCCGGTTCGAGACCGCCGCCTCCCTGCAGCGCCTGTAGCAGCAGTCGTTCCAGTTGGGTATCCAGGCCGATAACCTGAATTTCGCCGTTGCCGGGGAACCACTGCTGGGCAATGGCCCGCCCCAGCGCCACGCGCACGACGGTGGTCAGCTCGTAAGGATCGCTTTGCGTCGGCGCATGCTCCGCCAGCGTCTCGATAATGGTACGCATATCGCGGATCGATACCCGCTCGGCCAGCAGGTTCTGCAACACCTTATGCAGCGTGGTCAGCGACACCACGCCCGGTACGAAATCTTCGGTCAGCTTCGGCATCTCCTGCGACACGCGGTCGAGCAGTTGCTGCGTCTCCTGGCGGCCAAACAGTTCGCTGGCGAACTGGCCGATGAGGTGGTTGAGATGGGTTGCCACCACCGTACTGGCCTCCACCACCGTATAGCCCTGGATTTGCGCCTGCTCGCGCAACGCGCTATCGATCCACACCGCCTCCAGACCGAAGGCCGGATCGATGGTTTTATCCCCCGCCAGCTCGCCGATGGCATTGCCGGGGTTAATCGCCAGCCAGCGCCCAGGCTGCGCTTCGCCGCTGCCGATTTCCACTCCTTTCATCAGAATGCGGTAGCGGGCGGGCGCCAGTTCGAGGTTATCGCGAATATGCACCACCGGCGGCAGATATCCCATCTCCTGGGCGAATTTCTTGCGGATCCCGCGGATTCGCCCCAGCAGCTCGCCATTTTGCTGAAAATCGACCATCGGGATTAGCCGGTAGCCCACTTCCATACCCAGCGGATCTTCCAACTGGACATCGGCCCAGCTGGCTTCCGCTGCCTGGGTATTCTCCTGCACGATGGGTTCGTCGGCGGCTTTCGGCGCCTGTTTTTCACGGCCGCGCAGCCACCAGGCCAGCCCGAGCAGCGCGGCGGTAAACAGCAGGAAAACCAGGTTCGGCATCCCCGGCACCAGCCCCAGCAGCCCAAGTACCGCGGCACACAACAGCATGACCTTTGGGTTATTGAATAGCTGGCCGACCATCTGTTCGCCGACATCCTGATCGGTCGCCACCCGGGTAACGATGACCCCGGCGGCGGTAGAGATCACCAGCGCCGGGATTTGCGCCACCAGCCCGTCGCCGATGGTCAGCAAGGTGTAGCTTTCCGCCGCCGCGCCCAGCTCCATACCGTGCTGCACCACGCCGACCAGCAGTCCGCCGACCACGTTAATCACCATAATCATTAGCCCGGCGATGGCATCGCCGCGAACAAACTTGCTGGCGCCGTCCATCGAACCGTAGAAGTCGGCTTCCTGCGTGACTTCGGCGCGGCGTTTTTTCGCCTCTTCTTCGCCGATAAGCCCGGCGTTCATGTCGGCATCGATCGCCATTTGCTTACCCGGCATGCCGTCGAGTACGAAACGCGCCCCCACTTCGGCGATACGCCCGGCGCCTTTGGTGATAACCATGAAGTTGATCAGTACGAGAATGATAAACACCACGATACCGATGGCGAAATTACCGCCGACCAGGAAGTGACCGAAGGCCTCCACGACCCGCCCCGCGGCGGCGGCCCCGGTGTGCCCTTCCATCAAAATGATGCGCGTCGAGGCGACGTTGAGCGACAGGCGCAGTAGCGTCGAGAACAGCAGAATGGTCGGAAACGCGGCGAAGTCCAGCGTGCGCTGGGTAAACATCGCCACCAGCAGCACCATGATCGACAACGCGATATTGAAGGTGAAAAGCAGGTCGAGAATAAACGCCGGCAGCGGCAGCACCATCATCGACAAAATCAGCAGGATCAAGATTGGGCCTGCCAGCACCTGCCATTGTGTATCTTTAACATTCCCTGGCAAACGCAGCAGGGAGGCCAAATTAGCCATCAGAGTCACTCTCTTTTGCAAAATCCAGTGCTTCCGGCACCGGTAAATGTTGAGGTTTTTTCGGGATCAGACCGCCCTCGCGCCGCCAGCGGCGCAGCTGATAAACCCAGGCCAGCACTTCGGCGACCGCGGCATAGAGGGTGGCGGGAATATGCTGGCCGATCTCGCTATGGCGATAGAGCGCGCGGGCCAGCGGCGGCGCTTCCAGCATCGGAATGCGGTGTTGCGCCCCCAACTCGCGAATACGCAGCGCAATCTCCCCCGCCCCTTTAGCCAACACCTTCGGCGCACTCATTTTTTTATCGTTGTACTGCAGAGCCACGGCATAGTGGGTCGGGTTAGTGACGATCACGTCCGCTTTCGGCACATCGGCCATCATCCGTCGCTGGGCAATCGCCCGCTGCTGTTGGCGGATCCGCCCTTTAACATGCGGGTCGCCTTCCTGATCTTTGAATTCGTCGCGAATATCCTGTTTGGTCATCTTCAGCTTTTTGAAGTGGCTCCACAGCTGATAAAAAACGTCAAATGCCACCATCGGCGTCAATCCGAGCACCACCAGAAATCCGCAATAGAGGATCATCTGCAGCGCATTGGCCAACGCGTCGAGCGGCTGTTGGGTCATCAGATGCAGCATCGCCGCCCAGTTGTGCCACAGGTACAGCCCGGTTACCCAGCCGACCAGCGTGGCTTTGAGGATCCCTTTTAACAGCTCCGCCAGCACCTGAGTGGAGAACATGCGTTTCAGACCAGAAAGCGGATTCAGCCGTTTAAGATCGAATTTGAGCGACTTGGCGCTGAATAAAATGCCGCCAAGCAGCATTGGCGCAGCCAGCGCCACCAGCACCAGCCCGGCCATTACCGGCAGCAATGCCAGCACCGCCTGACGCAGCAGCATTCCCAGCTGGCGCAGCATTTGTTTGTCATTGCTGACCATTCCGTGGTCGAAATGCAGACCCTGCGTCAGCATCTCCGCCAGTTGGCGAGTGATATTGCTGCCGGACATCAGAATAATGGCGAGCCCGGCCACCAGCATCAGCACCGAGGTCAGCTCGCGCGAGCGCGGGATCTGGCCCTCTTCACGCGCCTTCTCCAACCGGTGGGCGGTGGGGGCCTCGCTTTTTTCCAGATCGCTGTCTTCGGCCAAGCCTGCAGTTCCTGTGTCGGGAGGGTAAAGAATGGCGGTCAGCATGCCAAAAAATTGGCGAAGTCATTGGCGGAACAACGGCGAAAAAGAGGGGTTATTTCACGGATGAGGGAAAGGAGGCTGGGGCGCAGCATCCTGCGCCCCGCCTGGTCAGAAACCGAGACTATCGAGCAGATCGTCAACCTGCGCCTGGTTGGCGATGACACCGACGCCGTTCTGGTCAAGCTGCGGGCCGTTGAGCAGGCTATCGTTGGCCCGTTTCTCTTTCACCGGCGGTTCCGGCATGTTTTCCATCAGCACCATCAGCAGCTGCTTTTCAATTTCCTGCACCACGTCCATCATGCGCTTGATAACCTGACCGGTCAGGTCCTGGAAATCCTGCGCCATCATGATTTCCATCAGTTGGGCGTTGGTAAAGGAAGTATGGCCCGGCACCCGATCCAGATACTCACGGGTGTCAGTCACCAGCGCGCGCGCGTCGTCCAGTTCGATCGGATTAGCGAACCACTCATCCCAGCGCGATTTTAGCGCGCTGGCGCCGGACTCCAGTTCGGCCTGGCGCGGCTGCGCCGCCTCCACGCAGCTCAACGCCCGTTCCGCCGCCTGCGCCGTCATGGTGACAACGTAATCAAGACGGTCGCGGGCATCCGGGATCGCCTCGGCCGCCTGGGCAATCGCCTGATCGAGCCCCAGCTCGCGCATGCTGTCGCGCAGCATGCGGGTGAGCTGGCCGATACGGGAGATTATCTCTCCCGCGGTCGCTGCATCGCTGGCAGGCATTGGAATCTCTCTCATCGCCCTCTCCTTACATGCCCAATTTTTCGAAAATCTTGTTGAGCTTTTCTTCCAGCGTCGCCGCCGTAAAAGGTTTCACCACATAACCGCTGGCGCCTGCCTGCGCGGCGGCAATAATATTTTCTTTTTTCGCTTCCGCCGTCACCATTAGTACCGGCATCGCCGCCAGCGCGCTATCTGCACGAATGGTTTGCAACAGTTCCAGACCGTCGACGTTGGGCATATTCCAGTCGGAGACCACGAAATCAAAGCTGCTGGCCCGCAGCTTATTTAGCGCGTCTGCGCCATCTTCCGCCTCTTCGACGTTGTTGAAACCGAGCTCTTTAAGCAAATTTCTGATGATACGACGCATGGTGGAAAAGTCGTCGACGACCAGAAAACGGAGATTCTTATCTGCCATTACTACCCCTGAACAGTGTCATTTTTAACTCACGTCACACCACGCCGCCGGGACATCCCGGCGGCGTGAAATTAAATTCGCAGCGCCTGGCCGCCGGCTATCTGCGCCAGCATGCGTTGGCTCATGCGCTCCAGCTCAACCACTTCGCTGACCCCGCCGCTGGCGATGGCCTCGCGCGGCATGCCGAACACCACGCAGCTCGCTTCGCTCTGCGCCAGGGTATAGGCCCCGGCGCGATGCATCTCCAGCATTCCCTGCGCGCCGTCGTTGCCCATGCCGGTGAGGATCACCCCCACCGCATTGCGCCCGGCGTGGCGGGCCACCGAGCGAAACAGCACATCCACCGATGGGCGATGGCGATTCACCGCCGGGCCGTCGTGCAGCTTGACCTGATAGTTAGCGCCGCTACGCGCCAGCTCCAGATGGCGATCCCCAGGTGCGATATAGGCGTGTCCCGGCAGCACGCGTTCGCCCTCTTCCGCCTCTTTCACCGTGATCTGGCACAGCTTGTTCAGCCGTTCGGCGAACGAGCGGGTAAATCCCGGCGGCATATGCTGGGTGATCAGCAGCGCCGGGCTGGTGGCCGGCAACGGTTGTAGCACTTGACGAATGGCTTCGGTGCCGCCGGTGGAAGCGCCAATGGCGATCAGCTTCTCGCTGCTCAGCAGCGGTCCGTGGCTTAAAATAGCCGGCGGCTGGCCATTGGCGCGCTGCGGCAGCCGCGCCCGCGCGGCGGTGCGGATCTTTTCACCGATCAGTTCACTGTAGGCCAGCATGCCTTCGCGGATCCCGAGCTGCGGTTTGGTGACGAAATCCACCGCCCCCAGCTCCAGCGCGCGCAGGGTAATTTCCGAACCTTTACCGGTCAGCGACGAAACCATCACCACCGGCATCGGCCGCAGGCGCATCAGTTTTTCGAGGAAATCGAGGCCGTCCATGCGCGGCATTTCGACGTCCAGCGTCAGCACCTGCGGGTTAAATTTTTTGATCAGATCCCGTGCGACCAGCGGGTCCGGGGCCACCGCCACCATCTCCATATCGGCGTGGCCATTGACGATCTCGGTCATCAGCTGGCGCATCAGGGCCGAATCATCAACACATAACACTCTGATTTTACTCATTACTTCTCCTTGGTCAGCCCATACACGGTCTGTCCACGCAGGTAGAAATCCCGGCTGATCTGGCTGAAATTCTCGGAGTGACCGGCAAACAACAGTCCCCCCGGTTTAAGCAAGGGGACAAAGCGGCGCAGGATGCGTTCCTGCGTCGGTTTATCGAAATAGATCATCACGTTGCGGCAAAAAATCGCGTCGAACGGCCCCGGCAGCGCCCACTCCGGCGCCAGCAGATTCAGCGGCTGGAAGTTGACCCGCGCCGCCAGCTCCTGACGCACGCGCACCAGCCCCTGATGCGGCCCGGTGCCGCGCAGAAAATAGCGCTGCATCTGGATTGGCGTCAGAGTGCGCAGATCGTCATGGCGATAAATCCCCGCTTCGGCTTTTTCCAGTACCTGGGTGTCAATATCGCTGGCCCAGACCTGGCAACTGCCCGCACGTTCCCCGAGCGCATCGCCGAGCGTAATGGCGATGGAATAAGGTTCTTCGCCGGTCGAGGCGGCGGTGCTCCACACGCTATAGTTCCCGGGACGCGAGCGCGCATGCTCCGCCAGAATCGGAAAGTGGTGCGCCTCGCGAAAAAAGGCCGTCAGGTTGGTGGTCAGCGCATTGATAAACGCCTGCCACTCGGCGCTGTGCGGGTCGCTTTCCAGCAGCGCCAGGTAGTCGCCGAAATCATGAATGCCCAGCAGACGCAAACGGCGCACCAGCCGGTTGTACACCATCTCGCGCTTATGCGCCGCCAGCACGATCCCGGCGCGCTGATAGATAAGCTGGCTGATGCGGCGAAAATGCGCGTCGGAGAGCGGCAGACGCTGGGCCATCTGCGCCAGCGCCGAGCCGCTTTCGCGCGGCGCGGTTGATGTTGTCTGCTTCATGCCGACGCACCGGCAAAATACGAGCGGTTTATGCGGTTTGACAATCCAGGGTCTCCTTTACCGTGGATGAGGTTTCCGGCGCGACGAAGTTGTCGTCCGCCAGACGGAATACCGCCACTGCATCGGCGAGGGTAATCGCCTGCTCTTCCAGCGCAGCGGCGGCGGAAGCCGATTCCACCACCAGGGCGGCGTTCTGTTGCGTGACCTGATCCATCTGGGTAACCGCCTGCGTCACCTGCTCAATGCCGCGGCTCTGCTCGTCAGAGGCGGAGGCGATTTCACCCATGATGTCGGTGACCCGGGTTACCGAGCGCACGATGTCCTGCATGGTGGCGCCGGAATTTTCCACCAGCACCGAGCCATGTTTGACGCGGCTGACGGATTCGTCGATCAGCAGCTTAATTTCTTTTGCCGCCTGGGCGCTGCGGCTGGCCAGGTTACGCACTTCACCAGCCACCACCGCAAAGCCGCGCCCCTGTTCACCGGCGCGCGCCGCTTCTACCGCCGCGTTAAGCGCCAGAATATTGGTCTGGAAGGCGATGCCGTCGATGACGCTGGTAATGGCGCCGATTTTTTGCGAACTGTTGGCGATGTCGTGCATCGTGGTGACCACATCATCCGCCAGCTCGCCGCCTTTGGCGGCGGTTGAAGAAGCATCACGCGCCAGCTGCGATGCCTGGCGGGCATTATCGGCATTCTGTTTTACCGTCGCGGTTAGCTGCTCCATACTGGCGGCGGTTTCTTCCAGCGAAGCCGCCTGTTGTTCGGTACGCGAGGAGAGATCGTTGTTGCCTTCTGAAATCTCCTGCAGGCCGATAAGAATTGACTCCGCACCGTCGCGCACCGCGCCGACGGTACCAATCAGCGAGTGTTGCATGCGCTGCAGGCTGGCAAATAGCTGGCTGATTTCGTTGCGGCCATAGACCTCAATCGGCGCGGAAAGATCGCCGCTGGCGATACGTTCAAAGTGGCCACGAATAATATTCAGCGGCTGCACCAGCATGGTTCGCAGCCACCACATCGCGCTGAGGGTGACCACCAAGAGCATCAGCACCGCCCCGGCAACCAACCAGATTGACCAGCCGTAGGCCCGCTGGCTGGAGGCGCTGGCTTCATCGGTCGTCGCCTTCGCCAGCTGCAGATATTGCACAAAGTCGGCCTCGAAGCGGTCCTGTATTTTCTGCGTCGGCTGGTCCATAAAGGCCTGCAGGTTGCGATTTTCGAGGAACACGATCAGTTCGCGCAGCGCGCCGCGTAGCTTTTCGTAGCTTTCACGCGTGGCATCGGCCAACTGCTGCTCCTGCTCATCCACGCGAGGCGTGTCGAGGAACTGGTTAAAGTAGAGATCGGCTTTTTGCAGCGAGCTGCGGGCGCCGCCCATCAGCGCATCCACCTGCTCCTGCGGCACCTTCAGCGCCGCGCGGGTACCGGCACGGTTAAGGGTATTTCGCGCCTGTAGCAGCGATACCCAGCTGAGGCTAAGCGCATCGCGCTGCTGGCTACTGACGGTAATACGTTCAAGATTGTGGTTGTCG
This sequence comes from Klebsiella sp. K-3, assembly GCF_051207495.1. Classification (NCBI taxonomy): domain Bacteria; kingdom Pseudomonadati; phylum Pseudomonadota; class Gammaproteobacteria; order Enterobacterales; family Enterobacteriaceae; genus Klebsiella; species Klebsiella sp. K-3. The sequence goes on from NZ_JBPNXF010000009.1 coordinate 116,853, forward strand.
GCGCGCAGCGCGACGTAAGAGAGCCCGGTGCTGATCAGTTGCATGATGCAAAAGGAGATCAGCAGCAGGAAAAGACTGGTAGAGATACGGATTCGGTTAAACATAGCAATCTCCTTGGTAGCCGGTCTTGGCCGGCTTACAACGCAAGAGAGGCCGCCGCGTGTAGGGATGCGGCGGCCGGTACCCGTTAGAACGTCTCCCAGTTATCCTGGTAGTCGCTGGCGCTGGTTTTTTTATGCGTAGCGATGGCGGCAGGCGCGGTTTTATTGCTGACCGGCGCTTTATACTCTTCCTGCCCTTCCGACTTCAGACGGAAGACGGCAACCGACTGCGTCAGCAAGCTGGCTTGCTCTTCCAGCGCGGCGGCGGCGGAGGCCGACTCTTCCACCAGCGAGGCGTTCTGCTGGGTGACGCGATCCATTTCCGCTACCGCCTGGCCGACCTGGTCGATACCGCGGCTCTGCTCATCGGAAGCAGAGGCGATTTCGCCCATGATGTCGGTCACGCGGGTGACCGCATTGACGATGTCGCCCATGGTGTCGCCGGCGCTTTCCACCAGCACCGAGCCCATATCCACACGGTTGACCGAGTCCTCGATCAGCGCTTTGATCTCTTTGGCCGCTTGGGCGCTGCGCTGCGCCAGGTTGCGGACTTCACCCGCCACGACCGCGAAACCGCGGCCCTGTTCACCAGCGCGCGCCGCTTCTACCGCGGCGTTAAGCGCCAGGATGTTGGTCTGGAAGGCGATACCGTCGATAACGCCGGTGATATCGGCAATTTTCTGCGAGCTGCTGGCGATGTCGTGCATGGTTTCCACCACGTTGGCCACCACTTTGCCGCCCTTCTGCGCAGTTTCGGAGGCGCTCAGCGCCAGCTGGCTAGCCTGACGCGCGTTTTCGGCGTTCTGTTTCACCGTCGCCGTCAGCTGTTCCATACTGGCGGCAGTCTCTTCCAGCGATGCCGCCTGCTGTTCGGTGCGCGAAGAGAGATCGTTATTCCCGGCGGCGATTTCCGATGCGCCGCTATAGATGGCATCCGCCCCCTGACGCACGCCGCTTACCGTTTCGATAAGCTCGTTCTGCATGTGCTTGAGGCTGGCGGCCAGCACGCCGATTTCATTACGGCTGGTCACCGGGATAGGCTGGGTCAGGTCGCCGGAGGCAATACGTTTGATGTGTTCAATCATGCGGTTCAGCGGGCGCACCAGGATATGGTGGATGCCCATCCATACGCCGACGATCGCCGCCAGCACCACGATGATGACCACAATTAAGGTCCAGATCGCCGAGCTATAAGAGCTGTTGCTACCGTCAACGGCGATTTGGTACAGCTTGCCGTTTTGCTGCAGATAGGCGTTATAAGTCTGCTCGAAATCGTCCTGGTATTTTTGCGTCGGCTGGTCGAAGAAGGCGTTGATTTTACCCTCGCCCAGCAGCTGGATCAGCTCCGACAGCGCGCCGTACAGGATGCCATACTGCTGCTTAAGCTTTTCCGTCGCCTGCGGATCCTGACGCGGGTCCTGCGGGATTTTTTCATAGGCGGCGTAGTTACGTTCGGCGCGCGCCAGCTCTTCTTTCGCTTTCGCCAGCAGCTCGTCGATAGTCGCGCCGCTGCCGATTTTGTTGGTATCCATCATGTAGCGGATCCCTGCGCGGTTCAGGGAGTTACGCGCCTGCAGCAGATCGACCCGGCTTTCACTTAGCAGCAACTGCTGCTGACGGATGGTTTGCAGAACGGTGAAGTTCTCTTTATCGCTTTTCAGCGACGAAAAAAACAGACCGCCCGAAATCAGCTGCAATGCGCCAAATAGCACCAGCACTAATAAGAGACTGGTGACGACCTTAATACGATTAAACATGTTTCCCCTTCCTGGAAGCCTGAACGGCCAGGCTTTACGTATGTGACTGAAAGGGTTATCGGCGCGCGGGAGGGGAACTTTATGCCAGGCGGGGACTATTTTTACCGGGCGCGGCAGAGCGCGCCCGGTAGATTAGTGGCTTTTGGCGACGTTATCGACCAGCGCCATCTCTTCGCTGCTGAGCAGCTTTTCGATATCCACAAGGATCAGCATGCGCTCGCCGAGCGCGCCAAGACCGGTGAGATACTCGGTCGCCAGCGTCACCGCGAATTCCGGCGCCGGGCGGATCTGTTCAGCGGTGAGAGACAGCACGTCGGAGACGCCGTCGACCACAATCCCCACCACCCGCAGGCCGAAGTTAAGCACGATAACCACCGTGTTTTCATCATAAGAGACGCCCTGCTGGGCGAATTTTACCCGCAGGTCGATAATCGGCACGATCACCCCGCGCAGATTGGTGACACCTTTGATGAAATTCGGGGTGTTGGCGATACGCGTCACCTGGTCATAGCCGCGGATCTCCTGCACCTTGAGAATATCGATGCCGTATTCTTCATTACCGAGGGTAAAAATTAAAAACTCCTGACCTACCGTTTCGCCAGCCAATTTGCTGACGGTTGCTAATCCTGCCATGGTCTGCACCTGTTAATTTTATGAGATGAGTCGTTATGCGGCCGCTGCGCTCAGCAGCTTTTCCCGGTTGAGCATTTGCAGCGCCGACACATCGACAATCAGCGCCACGCTGCCGTCGCCGAGGATCGTCGCCGCGGAAATTCCCGGCACTTTGCGATAATTGCTTTCCAGGTTTTTCACCACTACCTGATGCTGGCCAATCAGTTGATCCACCAGCAGCGCGTAGCGGCGGCCGGCGCTTTGCAGAATCACCACGATGCCCTGAGTAGCCTCGGTTTTCGCCCCGGCGACATCAAACACCCGGTAGAGCTCCACCAGCGGTAGATACTCGCCGCGAACCTGCAGCATCCGCTCGCCGCCGGCCATCGGATGCAGGTCTTCGGCCTGCGGCTGCAGCGATTCCATCACCGCGTTGAGCGGCAGAATAAAGACCTCTTCATTGACCTTGACCGACATGCCGTCGAGGATGGCGAGCGTTAGCGGCAGCAAAATACGAATCGAGGTTCCTTTGCCCGCGCGGGAATGGATTTCAACGTGACCGCCCATCTCCTGGATGTTCCGTTTCACGACGTCCATGCCGACGCCGCGGCCAGAGACGTCGGTCACCTGTTCCGCGGTCGAAAAGCCCGGCGCGAAAATGAGCATTCCGACCTCTTCATCACTCATGCTGTCGCTGACCGCCAGCCCCTGCGCCGCCGCTTTGGCGAGAATTTTTTCGCGATTGAGTCCGGCGCCGTCATCGATCACTTCGATGCAGATATTGCCGCCCTGATGTTCAGCGGAAAGAATCAGATTGCCCACCTCAGACTTACCTGACGCCAGACGGGTTTGCGGATCTTCAATACCGTGGTCGAGGCTATTACGCACCAGGTGGGTTAACGGGTCGATAATGCGCTCGATCAGGCTCTTATCAAGTTCGGTAGAGCTGCCCTGTAGCGTCAGTTCCACCTGCTTATTGAGCTTGCCGGCCAGGTCGCGCACCAGCCGCGGGTAGCGGCTGAATACATATTCCATCGGCATCATGCGAATCGACATCACCGATTCCTGCAGGTCGCGAGCGTTACGTTCCAGCTGGCTCATGCTATTGAGCAGATCGCCATGGGTTACCGGATCCAGGTTACCTGAGCGCTGCGCCAGCATGGACTGGGTGATCACCAGTTCGCCGACGAGGTTAATCAACTGGTCAACTTTCTCCACCGCCACGCGAATGCTGGTCGATTCGCTGGCCTTCGCTCTCGGCGCTTTAGGCGGCTCGACGGCAGCAGGCTGCGGTTGGACGACCGGCGACGGCACAGCTTCGGCCAACGGCGATGGTTTAGCGGCAGTGGTTGGCGGCGTGGTAAAGCTGATCTGTTCCGGCTCAAGAACGAAACAGAGCACCGCGCAGATATCCTCTTCGCTGGCGGTGGTCAGCAGGGTCACCTCAAGGCTATTGTCAGTTTGCAGGGGATCCTGAACCTCGCCGAGGTTGCCAAGCTCTTCCAGCATCAGCGGAATTTCATTGGCTTTAAGCCCGGTTAAGCTCACGCGCATACCGCCAGCGATGGCCGTCGGCGCAGGCTGGGCCACGACGGGCGGCGCGGCAGGCGCGTCCTGCTGCTGCGCTTCCAGCGCCAGCTGCCGCAGCGCCTGGCAGATATAGTCAAAGCTCTCAGCGTCAGGCTGCTGCGAGGTTTTATAGGCGTCCAGTTGCTCCTGCATAATATCTTTGGTTTCCAGAAACAGATTGATAATTTCGGTGCTCAAGCGCATCTCCTCGCGCCGGGCGCCGTCGAGCAGGTTCTCCAGCAGATGGGTGGTTTCCTGCAATACGGAAAAGCCAAACGTCGCCGCGCCGCCTTTGATCGAGTGCGCCGCGCGAAAAATAGCGTTTAGCGGTTCGATATCGGGGGCCTGCGGATCCAGCTCCAGCAGGTGTTGCTCCATGTCTGCCAGCAGCTCATCTGCTTCATCAAAAAAAGTCTGATAAAAAGCGCTAATATCCATGCTCATGGGGTCACCTCAGGGTGTGAATCGCGGTTAACCGGCGCGGGCGCGACCAGCTTTGGCAGCGCATCCGGCTGGCTAATCTCCAGCGCATTGCTTTCGCCATTTTCATGTTCGATGCTCTGCTGGGTCTCTTTGTTAAGCACCAGTACGGTAATGCGGCGGTTGATGGCATCATCAGCGCCGTGCTGCTTCAGGCTCATGGTTGCCGCCATACCGACCACCCGAAGCACCTTCCCTTCCGCCAGGCCGCCGGCAATCAGCTCGCGGCGCGAGGCGTTGGCGCGATCCGCCGACAGCTCCCAGTTGCTGTAACCGCGTTCGCCGCTGGCGTAGGGGATGTCATCGGTATGCCCGGAGAGGCTTATCTTGTTCGGCAAATCATTGAGGATTGGCGCAATCGCTCGCAGGATATCGCGCATATAGCTTTCAACCTGAGCGCTACCGGTTTTAAACATCGGGCGATTCTGGCTATCGATAATCTGAATGCGCAGGCCTTCGTCCATCATGTTGATCAGCAGATGCGGACGAAGTGCCTTCAGGCGCGGGTCTGACTCAATCAACTGATCGAGCTTGTCACGCAGTTTGTTAAGCCGTAGCTCTTCGGCGCGTTTATCCGCGGTATTGATCTGCTTGCTGACCAACCCGACTTCACGGGTCGGGTCTTCGCCGCCGCCGGGGATCGGGCTGCTTTCCGAGCTGCTTTTATCGCCGCTGGTCAGCGCCACTTTCAGCGGCGTACGGAAATATTCGGCTATTTGCGTCAGTTCCTGCGGGCTGGCGATCGCCAGCAGCCACATCACCAGAAAGAAGGCCATCATCGCCGTCATAAAATCGGCATAGGCAATCTTCCACGAGCCGCCGTGATGCGCAGGCTGGTGCGATTTTCGTTTTCTGACCAGTACCACCGGGTGATTATGTTTCATGCTTCTTCGCTTTCCGTCGCCTGCGCGGCGGGCGCTTTGACCTGGCGCACGTGCTCTTCGAGCTCAACAAACGACGGGCGCTCGGTGGTGTATAACGTTTTGCGGCCGAATTCGACGGCGATTTGCGGCGCGTAGCCGTTGAGGCTGGAGAGCAGCGTGACCTTGATGCACTGCATCATCTTGACGGTCTCGGCGCTTTTTTGCCGCAGCAGCGTCGACAGCGGCGAGATAAATCCATAGGCCAGCAGAATGCCGAGGAAAGTCCCCACCATCGCGTTGGCGATAAGCGCCCCGAGCTCCGCCGCCGGGCGGTCCGCCGAGGCCAGCGCATGCACCACCCCCATTACCGCCGCGACAATACCAAATGCCGGCAGAGAGTCGCCGACCATCGCCAGGCTGCCGGCGGGCACTTCGCTCTCCTGTTCGAAGGTTTCGATCTCTTCGTCCATCAGCGCTTCAATTTCAAAAGCATTCATGTTGCCGCTCACCATCAGGCGTAAATAATCGGTTATGAACTCCACCAGATGGTTATCGGCAAGGATGCGCGGATAATTAGCGAAAATTTCACTTTCCTGAGGATTGTCGATATCGAACTCAAGCGACAACATCCCCTGTTGACGGGATTTAGCGAGCAGCAGGAACAGCAGCGCCATGAGATCCATATACAGCGCCTTGCTGTATTTGGAGCGACGTACCATTTTGGGCAACGCCCGCAGCGTGGATTTGATGGCTTTGCCGTTGTTGCCGACGATAAACGCGCCGATGCCGGCGCCGCCGATAATCAGGAATTCCGCCGGCTGGTACAGCGCGCCAAGGTGGCCGCCCACCAGCAAATAACCGCCAAATACCGCTCCCAGGACCACGAGATAACCCAATATCACTAGCACACGCATACCTCAAATTAACAATGTGGATGGCGGGCGAGGCAAACGCGCCCTGGCGTAAACCAGGCGTGGAATGGGGGGCGGCATGCCGCCCCTGCGTATTACACGTCGAAATGGATTGCCGTAAGTCGTCGGAACGGCGACTTACATGACGCGTTTAGCCTGCTCGTCCAGCAGTTGAGAGGTTATATCGGCCAGTTGCGGAGAAAGTTTACGTCTTTTTACGGCGCGTGAAGGCGGTTGGCATAATGTGCAGACGAAATCGTGCTGCGGATGATGCGCGTGGGTGATAAATGAGCCGCCGCAGCTATTGCAGGCGGAGAGCTGCAGCATACCGCTATCAACAAAGCGCACCAGCGTCCAGGCGCGGGTCAACGCCAGTAGCGGCGCTTCGCCCGCTTCTTGCGGACACTGTTCGAGATACAGGCGATAGGCTTTGATCACCGCTTCCACTCCGCTGCATTTACCGCTCTTCAGCAGGAACAAATAGGCGTTGTAGAACATCGACGAATGAATATTCTGCTCCCAGGTCATAAACCAATCGGTCGAGAACGGCAGCATCCCTTTCGGCGGCGGGCTTCCGCGCAGCTCCTTGTAAAGTTTGATTAAGCGCCCACGGCTGAGCTGAGTTTCACTCTCCAGCATCTGCAGACGCGCGCCGAGAGATATCAGCTCCATGGCGAGCTGAATATCCTTCGCTTCCTGAACAATACTTTTCTCAGCCATTATCAAACACTTTTCTTCGCTGCAGCGCCTTCTTTGGCGCGGAGCTCTTGCAGCAGGTGACTGGAAAGCAGGATACCGGTATGGATCTGCTGGAGGTCATCAACGCGCGACTCTTTGGTCAATTGCTCGATAGTCTGATGGTCGCTGAAGCGCAGATTGCACACCAGCTGATTAGTTTCAGCCAGTTTCACCATCTGCGGTAACGTCAGTTGCGCCAGGGTATCAACCATGGTTTCGTCAATTCCCAAACGAAACATCGCGGACACTTTCTCATCGTTGATCAGCCGCTGTGCTAAAAATAAATACGACAGGTTGAAGTCATAAATATGCTTAAGTAATTCGGAGGTACCCATAATCCCTATCCCGATAAGCCATGTTAGAAAACATACACGTGGCGTGTTACTTAATCGCCCGTGACCTCAGTTATTTCCCCAAGAGGCAATTAAAACACTCACTCGCGATAGCTAAAAATTCAGCTAATCGTCAAATTCGCCCCACTGTTAATAGTTTGTTACAGGTGCAAACCGGAGTGGAGGATGTAAAGAATTTGCTTCGAGAGAGTTGAATTGCCATGAAACTATTTTTAGAAATTCTATAAGAATATTCTTAAGGCGGCGCAACTCTACTCCCGAATCATTAGCACACACAATTAAGTATGGGGAAATTTTGAATGTAATGAGATATAGATCACAAAAATAAAAAATAATACCGGTAACAACACCTCATTTCGATCACTTTATAACCAACATTCGATCATTTAACGATCACAAGTAAATGAATTACCTTAAAAAAAGTGTTATCAACCATTACTATTAGTTTTTTTTGGTACATTTAGAACAAAAAAATAACATTATAAAAATTGAAGAATAAAAATCTGAACAAGCGGTAAATTCAACGCAAATCATTAGTTTTCACCGTAAAAAATAACCATGGTGTAATACAGGGATATTAGATCTAATACTCGAATAGCATCTATGGAAAAAGTATAAAAAACGTACAATAAAGCGATGGTATCGGCTAGTCTTTCAGCGCGGATGATTGTACAAAATACAATCTAACAACCTCATATCGCGGCGCCTGACGCTATTTTCCCGCATCTTCTCGTGGCTGAACTCCTGCAGATATGGATAAAATTTCGATAACAATTACGGCCTGGCGCATTACCCAAAATGGGTATTTCCGCCGGGTTACTTTTCTAACATTCCTTTAACGAAACGAGTTTATTAACACGTTGTAATAATAAAAATCGAGAATTAATTAACGACGTTGAGCCCAAGTTTAAAGCCATCAAGAATATATTTTTAAACCGTATAAATACGGCGAAGTAATAATAATAAATAGATATATGAGGATTTTTCCTCGGCAATAAGCGACCTATCGCTCTGCCCCCTCCCCCTTATTATTGGTAGGTGAAAATGACAAAGACATTTGCAGCGCTGTAGTAAAGCGCTAAGCGCGCAATATCGCGGCTGGATCACATTTTATCGTTGCCGATCGCATTTTCATCACTTCCGCGTTCCGTTGGATTTTCGGTTATGTTTAAATTAGCTAAACCGGTTTAACAAAGTTTAGCTAAAAGGATTATAAGTATGACCAGTAAAGTATGGGTACTCGGCGATGCGGTCGTCGATCTGCTGCCTGAGGGCGATGGCCGCTTATTACAATGTCCGGGCGGCGCACCGGCTAACGTTGCGGTCGGCGTCGCGCGTCTTGGCGGCAATAGCGGATTCATCGGCCGGGTCGGCGATGACCCTTTTGGCCATTTTATGCGCCAGACGCTACGACAAGAGAACGTGGATATCAGCCACCTTTCTTTAGACCCCGCACAGCGCACCTCAACCGTCGTGGTGGCGCTGGATGAACACGGCGAACGAACCTTTACCTTTATGGTTCGTCCGAGCGCCGATCTTTTTTTACAACCAGGCGATCTCCCTCAATTCGCGGCCGGGCAGTGGCTGCACGTCTGCTCTATCGCCCTTAGCGCCGAACCCAGCCGTAGCAGCGCCTTTACGGCGATGGAACAGATTAAACGCGCCGGCGGCAGCGTCAGCTTCGACCCTAATATCCGCAGCGAACTGTGGCAGGATCCCCAGCTGTTACGCCGTTGTCTCGAACGGGCGCTGGCATTGGCTGACGTGGTGAAACTGTCGGAAGAGGAACTGGCCTTTATCAGCGGTAGCGATGATATTGCCAGCGGTATTGCGCGAGTCCGCGAGCACTTTCAGCCAAAACTGCTGCTGGTCACGCAAGGAAAAGCCGGAGTACAAGCAGTGTTCCATCAGCAGCATATTCACTTCCCGGCCCGTCCGGTGGTCAGCGTTGATACCACTGGAGCCGGCGATGCCTTTGTTGCCGGGCTACTCGCCAGCCTCTGCGCACACGGCTTTCCTGACAATGTCACCGCGCTGGAGCCGATCGTCGCGCTGGCGCAAACTTGTGGCGCGTTGGCGACTACCGCCAAAGGCGCGATGACCGCCTTACCGTACCAGGCCGATGTGAACCGCCAGTTTTAACGATGCAGGCAGGCAAAATAATTAAAACGTTTTAGCAAAATTAGCAAAGCGGCGGTTCGGGGATTCGGACATCCCCAATTGCCCATGATGATGACAGACTTTGTAGAGGGTACTATGGATTTTCAACAGATTTCTCGCACGCTGCTGCCGCTGCTTGGCGGCAAAGAAAATATCGCCAGCGCCGCGCATTGCGCCACCCGCTTGCGTCTGGTACTGGTCGATGACGCGCTCGCCGACCAGCAGGCCATCGGCAAAATTGAGGGGGTAAAAGGCTGCTTTCGCAACGCCGGGCAGATGCAAATCATCTTCGGTACCGGCGTGGTTAATAAAGTGTATGCCGCCTTTATTCAGGCCGCCGGTATTAGCGAGTCGAGCAAATCCGAGGCCGCAGACCTGGCGGCGAAAAAACTGAATCCGTTCCAGCGGATCGCTCGCCTGCTGTCGAACATCTTTGTGCCCATTATCCCGGCTATCGTCGCCTCCGGCCTGCTAATGGGACTGCTGGGAATGGTGAAAACCTACGGCTGGGTCGATCCGGGCAACGCCATCTACCTGATCCTCGATATGTGTAGTTCGGCCGCTTTTATTATTCTGCCAATCCTGATCGGGTTTACCGCCGCGCGTGAATTCGGCGGCAACCCTTATCTTGGCGCAACCCTCGGCGGTATTCTTACCCACCCGGCGCTGACCAACGCCTGGGGAGTGGCTTCGGGCTTCCACACCATGAATTTCTTCGGCCTCGAGGTGGCGATGATCGGATATCAGGGGACGGTATTCCCGGTGCTGCTGGCGGTATGGTTTATGAGCCTGCTTGAGAAGCAACTGCGACGCCTGATTCCCGACGCGCTGGATCTGATCCTCACGCCGTTCCTGACGGTTATTATCTCCGGTTTTATCGCCCTGTTGATTATCGGCCCGGCCGGTCGCGCACTCGGCGACGGCATCTCCTTTATTCTCAGCACGCTCATTGCCCACGCCGGTTGGCTGGCGGGGCTGCTGTTCGGTGGGCTGTATTCGGTGATTGTTATTACCGGTATTCACCACAGCTTCCATGCCATCGAAGCCGGGCTGCTCGGCAACCCGTCGATCGGCGTCAATTTCCTGCTGCCTATCTGGGCGATGGCTAATATTGCCCAGGGCGGCGCCTGTCTGGCGGTGTGGTTTAAAACCAAAGATATAAAAGTGAAAGCCATTGCCCTCCCCTCCGCCTTTTCGGCAATGCTGGGCATCACCGAAGCGGCGATATTCGGCATCAACCTGCGCTTCGTTAAGCCATTTATCGCCGCATTGATTGGCGGCGCGGCGGGTGGCGCCTGGGTGGTCTCCATGCACGTCTATATGACCGCCGTCGGCCTGACCGCCATCCCCGGAATGGCTATCGTACAGGCCAGTTCCCTGCTTAACTACATCATCGGACTGGCTATCGCGTTTGTGGTCGCCTTTATCGTTTCGCTGACGCTCAAATACAAAACGGATGCTGAATAATGCCGCAGCCTTCTTTGTTACCGATGGTCCTGCAGGCCGTCATGAACCACCAGCCGCGCGCGCTGCGGGATAACCACTATCCGCAGTGGCATCTGGCGCCGGTATGCGGGCTACTGAACGATCCAAACGGTTTTATCCACTTCGACGGTCGCTATCATCTTTTTTATCAGTGGAATCCTCTTGCCTGCGATCACAGCTATAAAGGCTGGGGGCACTGGAGTTCGCCGGATCTGCTGCACTGGCGGCATGAACCGATTGCCCTGCTGCCAGACGAAGAATACGACCGCAACGGCTGCTACTCCGGCAGCGCGGTAGATAACAACGGCGTCCTGACGCTCTGCTACACCGGTAATGTGAAATTTAGCGATGGTAGCCGTACCGCCTGGCAGTGTCTGGCGACGCAAAATCCCGACGGTACTTTTCGTAAACAAGGCCCGGTGCTGGCGCTGCCAGCAGGTTATAGCGGCCACGTGCGAGATCCCAAAGTCTGGCGCGATGGCGAACGCTGGATGATGGTGCTGGGCGCGCGCGATCTGGCCGACCGCGGCAAGGTTCTGCTATTCAGCTCCGCTGATTTGATGCAGTGGAATAGCCATGGCGAAATAGCCGGTAGCGGACTTAACGGCCTGAAAGACGCCGGCTATATGTGGGAATGCCCGGATCTGTTCCCCCTCGGCGATCGATATATTTTACTGAGCTGCCCGCAAGGATTGCCGCGCGAGGCACAGCGCTTCCTGAACACCTATCCGGCAGTCTGGATGCAGGGCCATTTCGACCAAACCGCCGCCACCTGGCGCCATGGCGCGATCGAAGAGCTGGATAGCGGCTTCGAATTCTATGCGCCGCAAACCACCCTGGCGGAGGATGGCCGCCGTCTGCTGGTTGGCTGGATGGGGGTCCCCGACGGAGAAGAGATGCAGCAACCTACGCGGGCCCACGGCTGGATCCATCAGATGACCTGCCTGCGGGAACTCAGCTGGCGCCACGGCACGCTGTATCAAAATCCCGTGCGCGAACTGGCGGCGCTTCGCGGCGAGGCGCAGGACTGGCAGTCCGAACCGCTGGCGCTGCAGCCGATGGAACTCGCCTTCGAGGTTGCGCCAGGCGATGCGCTGACGCTGGATTTCGCGGGTGCGCTGCAGCTTTCGCTGGACAGCCGCGGCGTACGCCTGGCCCGTCGAAGCCTGATAGCTGATACTGTCGATTACCGTTACTGGCGCGGCGCGGCGCATAAACTGCAGATCCTCATCGATCGATCCAGCGTCGAGATCTTTATTAATGATGGCGCGGGGGCGATGAGCAGCCGCTTCTTTGCCGATTATCCAGGTAAACTGGTATTCGGCGGCGCGACGCCGGTGGCATTCTGCTGCTGGCCGCTGCGGCCATGCATGGTAGAATAAGCGTTTTGCTTTCAGGCGCCTGGCTCGTGATGAAACCCAAACGCATTACCATAAAAGATATCGCCGAACTGGCTGGCGTCTCTAAAGCCACCGCCAGCCTGGTCTTGAACGGTCGCGGCAAAGAGCTGCGCGTGGCGCAAGAGACGCGCGAACGGGTGCTGGCTATCGCCCGCGAGCAGCACTACCAGCCGAGTATTCACGCCCGTTCGCTGCGCGATAGCCGCAGCCATACCATTGGTCTGGTGGTACCCGAGATCACCAACTATGGTTTTGCCGTTTTTTCTCACGAGCTGGAAACCCTGTGCCGCGAAGCCGGCGTACAGCTGCTTATCTCTTGCACCGATGAGAATCCCGGTCAGGAGAGCATGGTGGTCAATAATATGATTGCCCGTCAGGTCGATGGTTTAATTGTCGCCTCTTGCATGCATAGCGACGCCGACTATCTGAAGCTCAGCGAACAGCTGCCGGTGGTGCTGTTCGATCGCAATCCAAACGATAGCGCCCTGCCGTTGGTGATGACCGATTCACTGGCGCCGACGGCGGAACTTATCGCCCGTATCGCCGGACAACATCCGGATGAGTTCTGGTTTCTCGGCGGGCAGCCGCGGCTCTCACCCTCACGCGATAGGCTGGCCGGATTTAGTCAGGGATTAGCCCAGGCAGGCGTTGAGTTGCGCCCGGAGTGGATTATCAACGGCAACTATCACCCAAGCTCAGGCTATGAGATGTTTGCCGCGCTGTGCGCCCGCCTCGGGCGGCCGCCTAAGGCGCTGTTTACCGCCGCCTGCGGCTTGCTGGAAGGGGTACTACGCTATATGAGCCAGCATAACCTGCTGGATTCCGGGATCCATTTAGCCAGCTTCGATGACCACTATCTGTATGATTCGCTGTCGCTGCGCATCGACACCATCCAGCAGGACAACCGCCAGTTGGCCTGGCACTGCTACGATCTCATCAGTCAGCTGATCGATGGTAAAACGCCACAGCCGCTGCAGCGTTATCTGCCCGCCACATTGCAAATGCGTTATCAACCCGCCAGATAACAACGGGCCTGGATCGTGGTTCAGGCCCGTGCTGTTAACGATTAATTGTCATCAGAAAGGTTTCGTTGGCAGATACTTTCCATCGAAAGTAATCACCGCACGATGTCCGCCTTCCGGATCGCTGACTTTTTTCACATCCAGCTTAAAATTAATTGCGCTGATAATCCCGTCGCCGAATTTTTCATGAATCAACGCTTTCAGGGTGGTGTCGTAGACCTGCAGCATTTCATAGAAGCGATACATGGTCGGATCCGTCGGCACGCGGTCCTCAATAGAGCCTCTGACCGGAATCGTTTGCAGCAGCAAAATATCATCATCGTTGAGTTCCAGTTTTGCCCCAACCATTTTCGCCACTTCAGCAGGCAGCGGGTGCTGCCCCAACAGCGCGGCCGTGACAAAGGCTTCTGATAAACCAGTGCCTTCAACAAGCTGTGCAAAGGAGAGATCCTTTTTGGCTTTAATCAGCAAAATTTTATTCGCTAACTCCAGACGAACTTCGCGGCTGACTTGTGACTGAATCATGGTGTTACCTCGTTATATCGTAGTGAAATGAAATTACTGACCGTAAACCGGCACCGCTCGGGTATCCGGATGACCGGCCAGCGAAATAAAAGCTCTGGTATTGCCGTCATAAGCGGCAATCTCCCCCGTTTCAATGTCATACACCCAGCCATGTAATGTCAGACGTCCTTCATCAAGCGCCAGGCGTACCGCAGGGTGAGTTTGAATATTCGCCAACTGGGCAATCACGTTTTCATGCACCATCGCCGCGGTTTTGGCCTGCGGGTCGCGATGCTCGCGAGCATCGTTGACCACTTTTGCCGAATCCGCATATTGCAGCCAGTGCTTAACGGCGGGCACATGATCCAGACAGCTACACTGCGCAATTGCCGTCATCGCCCCGCAATCGGAGTGGCCGCAAATCACAATATCCGCGACCTTCAGGACAGCTACGGCATACTCCACCGATGCCGACACGCCGCCGGGCTCCGGGCCGTAAGAAGGGACAATATTGCCGGCATTACGGATGACAAACAGATCGCCGGGTTCACGCTGGGTGACCAATTCAGGAACCATCCGGCTATCGGAACAGGAAATAAACAGCGTACTGGGACTCTGCCGGGAGGCTAAACTTTTAAACAGTTCAGCGCGTTCAGGAAATGCATCACGTTGAAATTTAAGAAAACCATCAATGATTTCTTTCATGATAATGTCTACCTCGCTGTGGAATGACAGGGAGGTTACGCGGCGCATGGCATAAAATAAAAGTCTTGTTTATAATCAAATTCATCCAAAAAACTTATGGATTGAAAGCGTGAATATTCGCTATGTTAGATACTTCCTGGCCGTCGCCGAACATCAGGGTTTTACCCGCGCGGCGGAAGCCCTGCATATTTCACAACCGGCGCTCTCACAGCAAATCAGGATGCTAGAAGAGAGCCTGGATGCGCAGCTTTTTGATCGTAGCGGCCGGCATATTCACCTGACGGATGCGGGCGAGGTGTTTTTGCAGTATGCCCGTCAGGCATTTCAGCTGCTGGATGAGGGCCAACGCGCCATTCATGATGTCGAAGACCTCAGTCGCGGTTCTCTGCGCATTGCCGTGACGCCCACCTTTACTTCTTATTTCGTCGTGCCGTTAGTGGCTGAATTTCATGCGCGTTATCCGCATATCACGCTGGATATACAGGAGATGTCGCAGGAGAAAATGGAGGGCATGCTGCTGGAAAATGAGCTGGATATTGGCATTGCCTTTGCCGAGGGAGTTACACCAGACATTGTTTCCACCCCGCTGCTACAGGAAGTGCTGGCGCTGGTTGTGGCGAACCATCACCCGCTGGCCCGCGAAGAATCCCTTTCGTTGCGCCAGCTGGCCGCGGAGGAATTTATTCTGCTCAACCACCATTTCGCCACCCGGTTGCAAATTGACCACTGCTTACAGCAAGCCGGTTTCCACCCGCGGGTGACCATTGAAATGCATTCGATCAATGCCATCCTCGATATCATCCAGCGAACCCAATTAGTGACCATTCTGCCGCTGAATGTCGCCGCCCAGCGCACTGGCCTGGTGACCCGGTTGTTGGAGGAAGCAACGCTTGAGAGAACCGCGGTGTTAATGCAGCGCAAAGGCACCCGACCAAAAGCCGCGGCGAGGATTTTCGCCGACATGGCCCAGCAGCTGGCTGCCCGAATAGAAAGTTAAGCGTACCATGGCGCGGTCAGCATCTGGCCCGCCTCCTCCCTACTGCAACAATCTTACCGTAGCCGGTATGACCATTTGCGCAAAACAGATTTCCCGCGATTGGCATACTGAAATTGTTAACGATATGTATAATTTTATCTGCTAAGCGGTATTCAATATTCCGGCTTGAACGTCAGCATTATTTTCACCCTACCTTATTCCCCCTGACAAGGAATTGACAATGAGTGAACGCTCTCATGACCGAGGTAATAGCCTTGCGATGGTCATATATAATCTACTCAATCCGGTGCCTTACGGCTTTTTTATCGCCGGTCTTATCTTCGATATTATTTACCTCTACAGCACTAACGTGATGTGGGGGAAATGCGCCAGTTGGCTTATTGCCCTTGGCCTTATTTTTGCCATCATTCCGCGGTTGATTAATCTGGCGCAGGTCTGGTTTTTTACTCCTCGACGCCCGGCTGCAAAAATTGATTTCTGGCTAAATCTCATCGCTATTATTGCCGCGTTGGTCAACTGTTTTGTTCATAGCCGCGACGCATGGGCAATTGCGCCGCAGAACGTTATCTATTCATCGATTACCGTTATCTGTCTGCTTGTCGCCAATATTATCAGCTCCACTTGCCTGGCTAATAATAAGGGGATTCGCCATGAATAAATTACTACTGCCCCTGCCCGTTATGCTCGCCACCGCGCTTGCCCTGTCCGGATGCGATGAGAAAGCGAAACTTAGCCCGGATCAACAGGTAGGGCCCGATCCCGTAATGCCGAAGGCCCAGGATTTCCTGATGCCGCCGATGCAGGTTCCCCGCGGCGTAGGCTGGAAGACAGATGGACAACCGGCGGTTGCCCAGGGGCTGAAAATAGAAAAAATAGCCGACGGATTCCTGCATCCCAGAATGGTCTATGTCCTGCCAAATAACGATGTGCTGGTCGTTGAAAGCAACGGTCCTGGCGAGGAGCCGCTGACTACACCGAAGCAGCTGATTGCCGGGATAGTGAAAAATCAGTCAGGTAAAGGCGGAAAAGGCGGGAATCGCATTACGCTATTGCGTAAAAACGCCAGCGGCTGGGAAAAACATATTTTCCTTGAACATCTGCACTCGCCTTTCGGTGTCCAACTAATCGGCAATAATCTTTACGTCGCCAATACCGGCAACATCATGCGTTATCACTACCAGCCGGGGGCGACACGTATCAGCGATGCGGGGAGCGAGCTGGCGGACCTGCCCAGCACCGTCAATCACCACTGGACCAAAGCGTTACTGGCAAGCCAGGATGGTAAGAAGCTGTATGTGGGCGTCGGCTCGAACAGTAATATCACCGAAAATGGCCTGGATATTGAATATCGTCGTGCCACCGTTCTGGAGGTTGATACGGCCACCGGCGCAAGCCGTATCTTCGCCAGCGGGATCAGGAATCCTACCGGACTCGGCTGGGAACCGCAGACGGGCAAGCTTTGGGCTATTGCCAACGAGCGCGATGAAATCGGCGCCGACCTGGTACCTGATTATTTGACTTCGGTGCAGGATGGCGGGTTTTATGGCTGGCCGTGGAGCTATTTCGGACAGCACGTTGACCGCCGCGTACAGCCGCCGCGCCCGGACATGGTCGCCAAAGCGATCAAGCCGGATTATGCCCTGAGTTCCCACGTTGCGCCGCTGGGAATGCTGTTTTATACCGGAAACATGTTGCCACAAACCTATCAGGGCGGCGTGTTTATCAGCGAGCATGGCAGTTGGGACCGTTCGCCGCTGAATGGCTATAAAGTCAGCTTCGTCGCCTTTAAAGACGGCAAACCCGTCGGTA
Source organism: Klebsiella sp. K-3 (assembly GCF_051207495.1). Taxonomy (NCBI): domain Bacteria; kingdom Pseudomonadati; phylum Pseudomonadota; class Gammaproteobacteria; order Enterobacterales; family Enterobacteriaceae; genus Klebsiella; species Klebsiella sp. K-3. Next base: position 134,319 of record NZ_JBPNXF010000009.1, read on the forward strand.
AACCAGAGAGTGTAGTCACCGGTTTTGTCTCGCGCGATGAGAAAGAACTGTACGGCGCGCCGGTCGGACTCGCGCAGGATAATGAAGGGGCGTTAATCATTGCCGACGATGTCGGTAATACCGTCTGGCGCGTCAGCGCAAAATAAAATATCACTATCAATTATCCGGCTTCCCGCAGTCAGGGAAGCCTTTTTTATACCCTCATAATAATTATCCTTAGATATTGCCGGGAATAATTAGAGAAACAAAGTGATAAGCTTTGCCATCAGGACCGCTATTGTAGTTGGCTACACCAGAACAGGTTGCTGAGAAACATTCATCATCAATGAGACGTAGACCAGATGAACCATTTATCCGCAATCAGAACTTTCGTTAGCGCCGCTGACTATAAAAGTTTCAGCGCTGCCGCCAAAGCCTTAAATATCGAAGTATCCACCGTCTCTCGCCATATTTCCGAGCTGGAAGCGTATTTACAGGTGACGTTGTTTAACCGCTCTACCCGTGGATTAGCATTAACCGAAACCGGGGCATTTTTTTACTCGCACGCCCAACAACTGTTATTACAATGGGAGGAAGCCCGCCAGTTAACTTCCGCACTGGATAAACAGCCTTCCGGCCTGCTGCGGTTAAGCGTACCCAGTACCTTTGGCCGTCTGCACGTGATGCCTTTCGTGGATGAATTTCTTCGTCTGCACCCCAACATTTCGCTGGATATCAGTTTTAACGATGAAGTGCAGGACCTGATTGAAACGCGCATCGACCTGAGTATTCGCATCGGTGTTTTGCCTGACTCCTCGATTCATGCCCGTAAACTGGCTTCGCAAACGCGCTCAGCCTGGGCCAGCCCAAGGTGGATTGCGGAAAACCGCCCTACAGCAACACCAGGCGCCGATCAACAGCAGATCGATATCGTGATGTTTTCTCGTCTGCATGGCGCCGGTTGGTATACGCGTAAGATGGGTTCAGAAGATGAATGGCAGCGCATCCCGATTCACTACCGACTGAGCGTTAGCGATAGCGCCGCCATGCTTTATGCCTGCGTCAATCATACCGGGATTGCGATTTTACCGAACTGGCTATCGCGTCAGGCCGAAGAACAAGGGCTTATTCAACGCGTCTTCCCGGAGTGGGAATTTAGTATGTTCCCCAGCGAAACCGCCATCTGGATGCTCTACCCGCAAAACAGGAGAGTGCCGCATAAAGTCCGGGCATTTATCGACTTTATGGTTGAAAAGATTGGGATGCCGCCCTACTGGGAGGAGGCGATTCATTAATGACGAGAGAGGTTGAAGCAGGGATGTGCCGGAGGAACCCAAAGCAAAAAGGGGTTACCTTTCGGTAACCCCTTTTCATATTTGGCGGAAGCGTAGAGATTCGAACTCTAGAACCCTTTCGGGTCGCCGGTTTTCAAGGTTGTGGAAAAGTTATTTAAAATCAACACATTACCATAAGTCACTGGTATGTTTAGACATTTTCACGCCCATATTTTTCAGTTAGTTATCCACTTCTCTGCAGATAGTATACCTCTGTCATTTTCGGGGTTGAATACGGCTCGTTTTGCCCCAAAATCTGCCCCCAAATACCCCGGTATCGAAGACTATCCCCACCCGGTAACCCCTGCAGACGGTTACTGGGTGATAGCATGTCATTTAATGACATTATTTGTTGTATCTTAGATCTGATCTGACACTCTTAACTCACAGAGCCAAACATAATCTGAAAGTCCGCTCCGTGCCAGGAGGGGACATTACAGATATGGCCGCACGGTGTCACTTGCGGGGGTTACATGATTTACCTGTAATCAAGTGCAATAGCAAACGGGCAAATATTCTTGAGGCTGCGGGGAAGTGCAGCCTCAGTGATATGACTGCGGAAAGCGGTTTATTATTTCTTTGCTGCTCGAATCAGGCCGTCAAGCCATTCCTGATGACCATTAAGCATTGGGTTCGGACGGGTATTTGCCAGATCTTTTGCCGGGACTCCGTTCTGTGTTTCCTGCGTTAGGATACGGACCCTGTGACCGGAAAGATCCTCCAGTAGCCACGCATGATGGACATCGAGTCGTTGAGCGGTATCTTTTTCACCGGCCCATCCGTGCCATGCCAGACGAGCAGGTTTACCTTCAGCAGGTGGAACAAACTCCACAACCTGAGCTTCAACTGGGAAACCAAACGTGCTGAAGTAGAAGCGAACCCCATTTTCCAATTCTGGACCTTTGTTGTCATAAAAGCGCACATCGGCGGAATTTTTATAGTATTCCGGCCATAGCAATGGCTGACTCAGGAGCGGCCAGACATCATGGACGTTCAGACCTGAGATGATCATTTCATTAGAAACAAAGTTATCGGTAAAACCCGGAACAAAGCCTTCTGGCCAGTTAATCGCGTTCATAAATTTCTCCAATTGCTATAGTTGAGTGCACTGCGAGTGTCATTACGGCAGTAACGTAATGACAGTGATTATTGGTGCAATAGAGTTATAAGGCGAATTGTCATTGCTTATATTCTTAATAAGATAAATTATATCAGGACGCGGGATGTTGGCTTACTTCTGCGCATAAAGCACGAATCCACTGATGACTTGGGTCACGATGGGTTCGCTCATGCCAGGCCATGCTCTTGGTAAAGCCGGGTACTTTCAGGGGCAAAGGGAGAATGATGAGATCGTTGTTAGTCAGGACCATGCGGTGAGGTACAACTGCAATCATATCAGTCACTCGCAATATATCAGGTATCACCTGAAAACTATTAACTGACATGCCTACTCGTCGTGTCAGACTGAGCTTAGCAAGTGCTTCATCTGTAACACCGGTGAAGTTACCTTCTGAAGACACCAGAATATGTTCCTGTTTGCAAAATTGTTCGAGCGTCATTTCTGGACTCGCTGCCAAAGGATGATGACGTCGTGCTACGCAGACATAATCTTCTTCATAGAGCGCTCTTCCATGCAGGTCTTCGGGGGTTGTTTGTGGTGTTATCAAAGCCAGATCAACTTCACCCCGAGACAACTGCTGATACATTCGCTCATTGTCCACGGGCCGCACGGCGATTTTAATATACGGTGCACGTTGTTTTAGCTCAGCCATCAACGGAACGACAACAGCCTTAAGTGCATAGTCCGTTGCGACGATGGTATAAGTCAGTTCCACCGTCACCGGATCAAATTTCTTTGGTTTCAGCAGGATAGCGATATCGGTGAGGATTTGTTTTACCGGCGTAGAAAGTTCGTTGGCCCGCATTGTGGGGACCATACCGTGGCTGGTGCGAACAAAGAGTGGATCGTCAAAGTAATCACGCAAGCGAATAAGCATACCACTGACGGCAGGCTGCGTCAGGGAGAGGCGCTGTGCAGCCCGAGTCACGCTTCCCTCATCCAGTAATGCATCAAGGGCCTTAAGAAGGTTAAGGTCGAGGGTTCTGATATCATTTTTCATAATGAACTAGCCTGACAGATATTAAAATTTTAATTCAGGCTAAATGCTCGGGAAAAGGTTGTCTAGAAGGTTTGCGAGTGTTTTCCGTTTGGGGGAACTTCCATTTCTGGATGGTAAGCCTTGTACGGATAAGTCCGCTCTTCGCTCAAAGCGGACTGTCAGATTTGATTGCATTCTGCATGCACAAATTGTCAGTTGGGGTCTGGACAAATAAACACGATTACTGGATTTCTAATGCAGATAATTTCTCCTCCAGTTCGTCTACTCGCTTAATCAACACCTTTACCGCTGCCAGCGAGTCCATCATGATTACGTTGTTATCCAGCTGCAGGCGATCGTCGTTCACCCTCTCACCGTTGCGCATGTATGGGCGGATGAATAAAAAAACATTCAATACATGGTGGAATAATGCGAAAAAGCAAGCCGCGGTGAAACTGGGTCGCCCTGTTCCGGGTACATTCCACGATATTAAAGCCAAAGCAATTTCAGACTATGAAGGTAGTAGTAGAGACAAACAGCTATTCAGCGGACATAAGACGGAACTTCAGGTAACAACATACGACCGAAAAGTGAAAGTAACACCGTCTCTTGATGTCCCCCGCTCGATAAGCCAGATTAGTACATACACAAAAAAGCCCGCGGTCGCGGGCTCAATCAAAGAAACGATACCATCAGGCAGCTTTATGCTCTATAGGAGCACCAGAGTTATCCATCTCGGCGTCACACATATCCTCAAGCTTTTGAGGATCCAAGCTCTGCCAGAACTGTGTTGCCTGTGCAATCAAGGCCAGCGTATCGACAACATCGAACTTAGCGTCTTGATTTCTCATGAGGTGATTCCTTATGCCTACGTAATCAGTTGACGGATACGTCAACATGTTGGTTGCAGTATAAGGTTTGCGGAAATTTTTATCAAATTGCTAATCAACGAAAAATGCGGAAGTGCGGAGGAGTTGAAAGAGCACTTTTTCAGCGAGCTATGTTTCGTGTCATCTCATCGGTAATGGCTTGTTCAATTTCAATGAGATTCGCACATAAATGTGGCATGCAGAACGCATCTTCATAGAATCCGAATTTTCTGTATAGCGGCAGATAACGAGTCTTCGGATTCATGATGTACACTTCATCATGCCTAGTCGCTGTTGCCATCGAGTGAGCAAAAATCAATGTGGATAACCAAACTCGCTTTGTCAAAGGACTATCTTTGCTTTTAAGAAAGTTTTCCACCATACAAATTTCTAAACGATGCCGACGCTGATCAATCCGACATAAAGCTGCTCCACCAGGGAATGCATCATCAACCCCTTTAATTCTCATTGAAAGGTCGAGCACGTCTTCATTTAGCGGATTTCCGTATTGCTCAAAGGCCCATACCCATGGCAAATCTCCATACGAACCAGTCTGAAGCAAACGAAGATCATCTGGCCGTAACTTCCCATACCCTAACCCCCAACCAAATTGATCGGCGATACTTTGGACCGAGTTGATGCAAAAATCATGTATGTGGGAGTAAGTTAATCCAGGCATCTGCATACTTGACCAATCCATTCAAGAAATTACAGACAGTCTATCAAGAAAATAAATATTGGGGTAACTTGATTATGTAAAAGATATGTTAATTAAAGATAGGACACAGAATAGACCAAGTGAATATACCAACACTATACCAACAGCCCAAAGCAACAAGGGGCTACCTTTCGGTAACCCCTTGTTTAATTTGGCGGAAGCGTAGAGATTCGAACTCTAGAACCCTTTCGGGTCGCCGGTTTTCAAGACCGGTGCCTTCAACCGCTCGGCCACGCTTCCGGTATGGGGCGCACTATAAACACCTCTGCCGATGCTGTAAAGCATCATTTTGTTCAACTGCCTTAAAAACAAACAAATCTGTGTTATTCGTCTGAATTTCAGGCAGTTCGCGCAGAAATTCGGCGTTAAGAACGCCCTTTGACTCAGTGTTTTATGATGTACATATCTTTGGTGTAGTAATAGCCCAGCTTATCCGGCTCGAACCCACCGACCCACGGCTTCACTAGATGGGTACGCACGTAGTGATAAACCGGAATCGCGGGCACATCCTCAGCCAACAGATCCTCCGCTTGCTGATAGAATTTGCCTCGCGCGGCGGTATCCGCCGCCTTCGCCGCATCATGCAGCGCTTTATCATAGGCCGGGTTACTGTACTGACTGGTGTTTTCGCTGTCGCCGGTGCGGAAGTTATTGAGGAATGACGCCGCATCGTCATAATCCGCGATCCAGGCATAACGCACAGCATCAAAATTATGCGTATGCATGGTATCCAGCATGGTCTTCCACTCCTGATTCTGCAGCTTCGCCTCTACGCCAAGATTTTTCTTCCACATCGAACTGGCGGCGATGGCAATGCGCTGGTGCGTCTCCGAGGTGTTATAAAGCAGGTTAAAGACCAGCGGATGACTTTCGTTAAAGCCCGCCTCGTTAAGCAGTTTTTTTGCCTCGGCAATGCGTTTGTCGCGCGGCCAGCTGGCGTAATCCGGTTGTTTAAGCGTAACGCCGCCGATATCGGGCTGGCTAATCAGCCATGCCGGACGCTGCCCCTGCCCCATCACCTTCTCGGCGATGATATCTTTATCTAGCCCCATGTTGAGCGCCCGTCGCACTCTGGGGTCATTAAAGGGCGGTTTAGTGGTATTGAGTTCGTAATAGTAGGTCGCCAGCTGTGGAGAAACATTCAGCTGCGAGCCCATCGTTTTCTTGAGTAACGCAAACTGATTCACCGGCAGCGTATAAACAATATCTATCTCACCGGCTTTATAACGATTCACATCCGCCGCTTCGGAAGTAATCGGCAGATAGGTCACTTTATTGATTACCGTATGTTCATTATCCCAGTACTTAGGATTGCGTTGCGCCACGATGCGCTCGTTGACGACCCACTTCGAAAGCGTGTAAGGGCCGCTGGTGACAATATGTTCCGGTTTAGTCCATTTATCCCCAAAGCGCTCCACCAGCACCTTATCAATAGGCACCAGCGACGGGTGAGCAAGCATTGCGAGGAAGGCGGCGTTAGGCTGATCCAACGTGACCTGCAGCGTGGTATCGTCCAGCGCTTTTACGCCGAGAGTTTCCGGCGGCTGTTTTCCCTCCGAAATATCGCGGGCGTTAACGATATGCATATTACCCGGATAGCTGGCGTACGGCGAAGCGGTGGTCGGCGTGACCAGCCGCTGCCAGCTCCAGACGATATCCTGCGCGGTAATCGCTGTCCCATCGGACCAGGTGATGCCAGGGCGCAGATGGAAAGTCCAGACGAGGTTATCTTTATTCTCCCACTTCAGCGCCAGCCGCGGCTGAATCTCGCCCTGCGGCGAAACGCTCACCAACCCTTCGAACAGATCGCTGATGATATTATACTCAACGTCGCTTTCGACCTTATGCGGATCGAGCGAGGCGGGTTCATTACCGTTGTTCCTGACGAGCTCCTGTTTTGCTGCAAGTTCGGTACCCTGCGGGACCTGGGCGGCCATTGCCGCGGCCGCGCTGCCGAGTAACCCCAAAACCAGTAATGCGTGCGTGATGTGGTTATATTGTTGTAGTTTCATTTCCCTTGCCTTTATGCTTCGTTGATACCCCTTCCACACTTAGTCGCTGACTGACATTAAGGCAATATTTTTCAGTGACCTATAAGATTCAGATCTGCTTTCCACCGCTGAACGCATAAACATACTGTCGTAATCCATTTTTCCAGAATAAAAAGCTACCCCACCGGTGCCGGGATCTGAGTAAAGATGGGTAAAAGCATTATGGCTTTCGGCTCGCTTTTCTTATGCTTCATAACTAATTACATCTGTCATAAGAGAGTGACTCATGGAGCGTATAATTACCTCATCGCGTGACCGTTCATCGCTGCTCAGCACGCACAAAGTTCTGCGTAACACCTATTTTCTGCTCAGCCTGACGCTGGCGTTTTCGGCTATCACCGCCACCGCCAGCACCGTGCTGATGCTGCCGTCTCCGGGGCTTATCCTCACCCTGGTGGGCATGTATGGTCTGATGTTCCTGACCTACAAACTGGCTAATAAACCAAGCGGTATTCTGGCGGCCTTCGCCTTTACCGGCTTCCTCGGCTACATTCTGGGGCCAATGCTGAACGCTTACCTCTCCGCAGGCATGGGCGATTTGATCGGTCTGGCGCTGGGCGGCACCGCGCTGGTCTTCTTCTGCTGCTCGGCTTACGTATTGACGACGCGCAAAGACATGTCCTTCCTCGGCGGCATGCTGATGGCGGGCGTGGTGGTCGTTCTGATTGGTATGGTGGCGAACATCTTCCTGCAGCTGCCGGCTCTGCATCTGGCCATCAGCGCGGTGTTCATCCTTATCTCTTCCGGCGCGATTTTGTTTGAAACCAGCAACATCATCCGCGGCGGCGAGACCAACTACATTCGCGCCACCGTTAGCCTGTATGTTTCGCTGTACAACATTTTCGTCAGCCTGCTGAGCATCCTCGGCTTCGCCAGCAGAGACTAACCTTCTCTCCTGCAACACCAGGCCTCGCTTATGCGGGGCCTTATTTTTTGCTACACTGCGCGCAGTTTCCGCATTATGTGAAAAATCATGTTTATCTTTGAAGGCAGTGAAATAGAGACCGATAGCGAAGGCTATCTGAAAGAGACGACTCAGTGGAGTGAAGCGATGGCGGAAGTTATCGCCGCTCAGGAAGGGATCACCCTGTCCGTCGAACACTGGGAAGTAGTGCGCTTCGTGCGCGATTTTTATCTGGAATTCAACACTTCGCCAGCCATCCGTATGCTGGTCAAAGCAATGGCGAATAAATTCGGTGAAGAGAAAGGCAACAGCCGCTATCTGTACCGGTTATTCCCCAAAGGGCCGGCCAAGCAGGCGACGAAAATCGCCGGCCTGCCTAAACCGGTGAAGTGCATTTAATAGAGAATAGCGAATTTTTGCCACTCTCTGGTGGGTTGATGGGGCTCGGTTAACACCCTGTCGACCCTTGCGCTACGCGGACCGCCGGCCTTAAGCCAGGCAATCAGTTTTTCCACCTGTTCCGCTTGTCCGCAGGCCAGCACTTCCACGCTGCCATCATCCAGATTTCGCGCATAACCGGTCAGTCCCAGCTGCAGCGCTTCACGCTGCGTTGAATAGCGGAATCCCACGCCCTGAACGACTCCGTGAACCCACGCCATCGTGCATACCTTCGCCATTATTACCTCCTCAACTGCGCTATCCTGATGCAGAGCATAGCAAATTATCGCCAGCATACTCGCTTTTGCCTGACGCTAAAACATCCGCCCGACGGCGGTAGGAATGGTGCTTGCCCCAGCCAGTTATGCTAATCTACGCGCCATTTTTCGGTGCCGACGCTCCGTCGCTTAAAGGTAGCCCCATGACAGATTCCATTATCCCACGCTTAGTATTAGCCAAAGGACGCGAGAAATCCCTGCTGCGTCGCCATCCATGGATTTTCTCCGGCGCCGTCGCCCGGATGGAAGGTAAAGCTCGTTCCGGCGAGACGATCGATATCGTTGATTCGCAGGGGAAATGGCTCGCTCGCGGCGCCTATTCGCCCTCCTCGCAGATCCGCGCCCGCGTCTGGAGTTTCGATCGTCATGAAGCTATCGATAATGCTTTTTTTGAGCGTCGCCTGCAGCAGGCGCAAACCTGGCGTCAATGGCTGGCCGAACGCGATGGTCTTGACAGCTATCGTTTAATCGCCGGGGAATCCGACGGCCTGCCAGGCGTGACAATCGATCGCTTTGGCGATTTCTTCGTCCTGCAGCTGTTGAGCGCCGGCGCGGAGTATCAGCGTGCGGCTATCGTTAGCGCCCTGCAAACCCTGTTCCCGCAATGCTCGATTTACGATCGCAGCGATGTGGCGGTACGTAAAAAAGAAGGGTTGGATCTGGCGCAGGGCCCGGTAGTAGGCGAACTGCCGCCGGCGCTGCTGCCTATTACCGAACACGGTATGCAGCTGCTGGTGGATATCCAGGGCGGCCATAAAACCGGTTACTATCTCGATCAGCGCGATAGCCGTCTGGCGACCCGCCGCTACGTCGCCGATAAGCGCGTCCTCAACTGCTTCTCTTATACCGGCGGATTCGCGGTTTCTGCGCTGATGGGCGGCTGCCGTCAGGTCACCAGCGTTGATACCTCACAGGAGGCGCTGGATGTCGCCAGACAGAACGTTGAGCTGAATAAGCTGGATCTGTCGAAAGCCGAATTCGTACGCGACGACGTGTTCAAACTGCTGCGTAAATATCGCGATCAGGGGGAAAAATTCGATGTCATCGTCATGGATCCGCCGAAATTCGTCGAAAACAAAAGCCAACTGATGGGCGCCTGCCGCGGCTATAAAGACATTAATATGCTGGCGATCCAGCTATTGAACCCAGGTGGCGTACTGCTGACTTTCTCCTGTTCCGGCCTGATGACCACCGATTTATTTCAGAAAATCATCGCTGACGCCGCAATAGATGCCGGGCGTGATATACAATTTATAGAGCAGTTCCGTCAGGCTGCCGATCACCCGGTGATCGCAACCTACCCGGAAGGTCTGTATCTGAAAGGGTTTGCCTGTCGCGTCATGTAACTTGAAAAGCGGAACATCGCCCACACGTTATTCTCATGACTCAAGAACATTTGAAGATGATGGATACAGTGGGCGCCAGCGTTTCCCGGGAGGTGACTATGATTGCCAGCAAATTCGGTATCGGCCAACAGGTTCGCCATACGCTACTCGGCTACCTTGGCGTAATCGTTGATATCGATCCAGAGTATTCGCTTGACGAGCCCGCCGCGGATGAAATCGGCGCCAACGATGAACTGCGCGCGGCCCCCTGGTATCATGTTGTGATGGAAGATGAGGACGGCCAGCCTGTTCACACCTACCTCGCGGAAGCGCAGCTCAGTAGTGAAGCCAGCGATGAACATCCCGAACAGCCGTCGATGGACGAACTGGCGCAGACTATCCGTAAGCAGTTGCAGGCGCCGCGGCTGCGTAACTGACTGGCCTATGTTCCCGATGCTTTGTTAAAAACCCCGTTAACACGGGGTTTTTTATTTTACTTCGCCAGCCCAAGCCGCGGAATTTCAATCGCAGGACAGCGGTCCATAACCACATTTAACCCCGCTTCACGCGCCATTACCGCCGCCTGTTCATTAATAACGCCAAGCTGCATCCATAGCGTTTTCGCCCCGATGGCGACAGCCTCTTGCGCCACGCCCCACGCCGCTTCGGAATTGCGGAACACATCGACCATATCGACCTTTTCAGGTACCTCCGCCAGGGTGGCATAGCCTTGTTGACCGAGCAGCGTTTTGCCCGCCACCTTGGGCGAAACCGGGATGACGTGATATCCCTGTTCCAGCAGATATCGCATGACCCGATAGCTCGGGCGGTCTGGCTTGTCGCTGGCGCCTACCAGCGCAATTGTCCGGGTGGTAGTCAGAATGCCGGCAATATCGTTCTCTTTCATCATAATCCTCCTGCACTTTAGCCCTAGTGTAAGCTAATCCGGGTAAACCAGCCATCCAGCCTAACTCACAGATACGGCAAAATTTTTCTCCCCGACGCTTGCAGCATCAGTCACTTCCAGTAATCTGTCTGCAAGTTAATATAAGTGGAACCCCATTATGGAACTGACAACACGTACCTTACCCGCACGCAAACATATCGCGCTGGTAGCACACGATCACTGTAAAGATCTGCTGATGAAATGGGTCGAACGTCACCAGGCGCTACTGGCACAGCACCAGCTTTATGCTACCGGGACCACCGGCAATCTGGTTTCACGCGCCACCGGGCTGGAAGTAAAAGCAATGTTGAGCGGCCCGATGGGCGGCGACCAGCAGGTGGGCGCGCTGATTTCGGAAGGGAAAATTGATGTACTGATTTTCTTCTGGGATCCGCTGAATGCAGTGCCGCACGATCCTGACGTCAAAGCGCTCCTGCGTCTGGCGACGGTTTGGAATATTCCGGTAGCCACGAATGCCGCCACCGCTGACTTTATCATCCAGTCGCCGGACTTTAATCAACCGATTGAAATTCTCATCCCTGATTACCAGCGCTACCTTGCCGAGCGCCTGAAGTAATACCCGCGGCGGCCTCAAGGCCGCCGATGCTCAGGGCTTTCGCGCCACCGGCGCGCCCAACTCCTGCAGCATCTCAACAAACGGCGATGGTCGTTCTTTATTGAACAGCAGCCAGACCCGCAGGCGGGCGCGGGTTATCGCCACATACAGTAGCCGACGCTCTTCAGCATCAGGGAAATCTTCCGGCTGTGGCAGCAATGCCTGTTCCATTACCGACTCTCTGGCCGGCGCCGGGAAGGCGTCATCACCCTCCTGCAAGCCCAACACAATAACAAAATCGGCCTGCTGGCCTTTGCTGGCATGAATTGTCATAAAATCTAGCTGCAGATGCGGCCAACGCGTTGCGGCCTTTTCCAGCGCGGCGGGTTTCAGATGGTGATAGCGCGCCAGCAACAAAATCCGCTGTTCGGGTTTAACGTAGCCGCTTAGCTTGTCGAGCAGATCGTCGAGTTTATCATCGGGCAGCAGGGTCACCGCTTTCTTATCGCCAGCGGTCAGGCTATTCAGCGGCTTAGCCAACTGATGCGGGTTTTGCTGAATAAAACCGTTGGCGATCTCGCCGATACGACCGTTAAATCGATAGGTGGTATCCAGCGCGCAACAGTCCCCTTCGCCAAAGTAGTGGTTAAATGCCGTCGTTAAAGAAAGCTGCGCGCCGCTAAAGCGATAAATCGCCTGCCAGTCGTCACCGACGGCAAATAACGTCGTCTGCTTATTTTGCCGGCGCAGCGCCGCCAGCAGCTCAGCGCGCTGTGGAGAGATATCCTGAAATTCATCCACCAGAATATGTTTCCAGGGGCTCACAAAACGGCCTTTATCCAGTATGTTAACGGCCTGGTGAATAAGCCCGGAGAAATCAACGGCATTCTCCTCTTTCAACGCCGTTTTCCAGGCTTTCAGCAGCGGGGCCATCAGTTTCACACGCTTATTAAAGAGGTCGCGTACCTCTTCAGGCGCGCTGGCGATCATCTCCGCCTGCGAGCCGCCATGCATACGCATCAAACTAACCCAGCGGTCAAGACGACCGGCCAGACGACGCAGCAGCGCGCGATCCTGCCAGAAATCGCCTTCGTCAATCTGCCACTCCATCTCATCCATCAACCACTGACGCCAGCCTTTGGCCTGCGCTTTTTTCTCCTGACACTGCTGCTGCCAGGCCTTCAACAAAAGCTTTTGCCGGGCGGCGGTATCGTTTTCCAGCTTACTGATCGCCGGCACCTTCTTGCTGCCCTGCTGAATAATATGTAACGCCAGTGAATGAAAGGTCCGCGCAGCAATCTCGTCGGTTCCCAATCGCTCCTGAATACGTTCATCCATTTCCTGAGCCGCCTGACGGCCAAACGCCAGGAGCAGGATCTGATCGGCTGCCGCCTCGCCGCGATTTAACAGCCACCCTGCACGAGCAACCAGTACCGAGGTTTTGCCGCTACCGGCGCCGGCAAGTACCAGCAACGAACGCTCGCCGTTAACCACCGCCCGCGCCTGCGCCGGGTTAAGTGGCGAAGACTCAATCTTATCGAAGAAACCGCGATACTGTTCCAGCATGGCTTCGGTATAGGCTTGATTATGCGCCAGGCGAGCCTCGTCGATATCGCTAAGCCAGCACTGACACTGGCGCCACAGTTCGCGGCAGTTATCGAATTCATCCAGACGGCACTCAGGAAAAGGCAGTCCGGTTAAGGCCTGGCGTATCTTCGCCTGAACATCGGCGACCTGCTGGCGGGTCAGCCACTTACCTTCGGCGCTGGCGCGTTCAATTTCACTTAACTGTTGGCGCAGTAATTGCGCGGCAATTTCGCTCATCTCCGCGCTCCACTGCTGCCAGAGATTATTGAGATGATGATAGAAATGCTGCGTCTCAGCCCATTCGGTACCATGCAAACGCACAACTTTGCTTTCAGGCAGCGCGAACTCCAGCTCGCCCCACACCAGACCGCGCTTACATTGAACTGACAATAACTGATTGAAAGGTATAAGATACTCATGACGATCGCCGGAGACTTTAACCCCGGCATTCAGCAACTGCACCCTATCATAAGGATGCTGCGCCATGCGTTTGCCCAATGTTGTCGCTTTAAGTTCCATATATCGCCAAATTTCAATCAGTTTGAATGTTTTTAAGTTTAACCGCCCGCGAGCAGGTGCTCCAGCGCAAAAAAACGTTACAATTATCGGGTCTTATTATCCATAGGGTTAAACAGAGGGTTTATGCGTACCATTCTGAATATTTTGAACTTTGTTCTTGGCGGTTTCGCCACCACGCTCGGTTGGCTACTGGCGACGCTGGTCAGTATTATTTTGATCTTCACGTTACCGCTGACGCGTTCATGTTGGGAAATCACCAGGCTATCGCTGTTCCCCTACGGTAATGAAGCCATTCATGTTGATGAACTGGAACCTGAAGCAAAAAACAGCTTACTGAACGCGGGCGGCACTATTTTGAACATTTTGTGGTTCATGTTCTTTGGCTGGTGGCTATGCCTGATGCATATCTTCAGCGGTATCGCCCAGTGCCTGACCATCATTGGTATCCCTGTCGGGATCGCCAACTTTAAAATTGCCGCCATTGCGCTTTGGCCAGTAGGACGCCGCGTGGTCTCCGTTGAAACGGCGTGCGCCGCGCGCGAAGCCAACGCCCGCCGTCGCTTTCAGTAATTGTACGGAACACTGTTATGTTAAGCCCCCTGCTCCGCCGTTATACATGGAATAGCGCCTGGTTATATAACGCCAGGATATTTATTGCGCTTTGTGGCACCACGGTTGCGCCGTGGTGGATTGGCGAAGTCAAACTCACCATCCCGTTAACGCTTGGCGTGGTTGCCGCGGCGTTGACCGACCTTGACGATCGCCTTACCGGGCGGCTACGTAATCTCGCTATTACGCTGGTCTGTTTCTTTATTGCTTCAGCGTCGGTGGAATTATTGTTTCCATGGCCGTGGCTGTTTGCAATTGGCTTAACTCTGTCTACAACTGGGTTCATCCTGCTCGGTGGGCTGGGTCAACGCTATGCCACCATTGCTTTCGGCGCCTTACTGATCGCTATCTACACCATGTTAGGGGTCACTCTGTATAATAGCTGGTACCTGCAGCCGCTCTTTTTGCTGGCTGGGGCCATCTGGTACAACGTATTAACGCTCGCCGGGCATCTTATTTTTCCCATCCGCCCGCTGCAGGATAACCTTGCGCGCAGCTATGAACAGCTGGCGCAGTATCTCGAACTTAAATCCCGACTGTTCGATCCGGATATCGAAGATGAAAGTCAGGCGCCGTTGTACGATCTGGCGCTTGCTAACGGCAAGCTGGTCGCGATGCTTAACCAGACGAAAGCGTCTTTACTGACGCGCCTGCGCGGTGACCGCGGGCAACGCGGTACTCGTCGCACCCTGCAGTACTATTTCGTCGCCCAGGACATTCATGAACGAGCCAGCTCATCGCATATTCAGTATCAGACGCTTCGCGACCATTTCCGCTACAGCGATGTGATGTTCCGCTTCCAGCGGATGCTGTCGATGCAGGCGCAGGCGTGTCAGAAACTCTCCCGCGCCATCCTCTTACGCATTCCGTATCAGCACGATGCGCACTTCGAACGCGCCTTTATGCATCTCGACGCGGCGCTGGATCGCGTCCGCGCCAGCGGCGCGCCGCAAGATCAGGTCAAAGCGCTGGGTTTTCTGCTCAATAACCTGCGCGCCATTGATGCGCAATTGGCAACCATCGAATCGGTGCAAACCAGCGTGCTGGCCAGCAACCACCCCGAAAACCTGCTTGCAGACGATCGCCCCAGCGGGTTTAGCGACATTTGGTTACGGCTGCGCAGTAATATGACCCCGGAATCGGCGCTTTTCCGCCACGCGGTGCGGATGTCGCTGGTGCTGTGCGCGGGCTATGCCTTTATTCAGTTTACCGGCCTCAACCACGGTTACTGGATTTTGCTCACCAGCCTGTTTGTTTGCCAGCCTAACTATAACGCTACCCGGCATCGCCTGGCGTTAAGGATCATCGGTACATTGATTGGCGTCGCGATCGGTCTACCGGTGCTGCTGCTGGTTCCTTCGGTCGAAGGCCAGCTGCTGCTCATAGTACTAACCGGTGTGCTATTTTTCGCTTTTCGCAACGTCCAGTATGCGCATGCCACTATGTTTATCACGCTGCTGGTACTGCTGTGCTTTAACCTGTTGGGCGAGGGATTCGAAGTCGCTTTACCGCGTATCCTCGATACATTAATCGGCTGCGCTATCGCCTGGGCGGCAGTGACCTTTATCTGGCCAGACTGGAACTTCCGTAATTTACCTCGCGTACTGGATCAGGCTATCAACGCTAACTGCCGTTATCTGGACGCTATTCTTGAGCAGTACCATCAGGGGCGCGACAACCGTCTTGAGTATCGCGTCGCCAGGCGTAATGCACATAACCGGGATAGCGAGCTGGCATCAGTGGTATCCAATTTATCCACAGAGCCCAAAGCCGATAACACAATGCGTGAAACGGCATTCCGCCTGCTGTGCCTGAACCATACTTTTACCAGCTATATTTCCGCATTGGGGGCGCACAGGGAAAAGCTGACGACTCCGGAAATACTGGCGTTACTCGATGATGCCGTCTGCTACGTTGATGATGCGCTGCATCATTCTCCCGCGGACGAACAGCGCGTTCAGCTGGCGCTCAGCAATCTGCAATCGCGAATTCAGCATCTGGAACCGCGAGCCGACAGTAAGGAACCATTGGTCCTGCAGCAGATTGGGCTACTGCTCGCACTGCTGCCCGAAATATGTCGCCTGCAGCGCCGGATTGCCGGTCAACCGGAGTAATCCTCCACGCCGTATCCTTGCGTATTAGCCCACTCCCGTAGCTCCTGGCGCCGCTGCGCCGGGAGCGCGGCGGAATGGGTGCCGGCAATCGCGCCCGCCAGGGACTCGAGGACATTGATTGATATTCCTTTATTATGCTCCCTCAATTTTAACCAGCTTTTTTCCGCACCGATTGTACGCAGCATTTTCACATCGGTTATTCCAGCATGAATCAACATCAATTCCATGTGGAAGCTGATATTAGGCAAATCCTTTAGCCTGCAGGAATCACGCTGATGCTGCTTTTCGCTACGCGCCGTATGCAATGACAGTTTAGAGAGATGAAACAGCATTTTACTGTCCTGCCATAATGCTTCATCTATACGGTAATATTTTAGCGCCACCGGCCGACCATTTTTGCGCATGATTAGCATTGGGCTATGATGCTCGACCCGATATTCTGCGCTTTGCTCACACACTCTAAGATAGATTTCGCCCTCGGCCACCATGGCAAACACGGTATTCTCTATCGCCAGGCTGTATCCGCCAAATAAAGGCCGGCTACTGATTTTGCCTAAGGGGGAAAGGCACTCCTGAAACTGGAGGAACCGTAATTTTGAAATTTTCTTCATGATCATTCCTTTGGTAATCATGGACATAAAAGTAATTTTATTAACGGATCCGTTATTGAAGAAAATAAGTGAGTTCGTTTTGTGCAGCAAGATGAATTTTGGCTTCATTTCAACCAGCTCGCCGTTTTGCGAGGCGCTTTCAGGAAAAAGTTATTCTGCAAATCCTGTTGCAGAGACTCGCTGAATACTTAAGCAATGTTAATTGATGAACAGCATATCGGCCCCATTGACGACATGGTCGGCAGCCGTGAAGTAGAGATTAATGGAGGAGAATGTCTCCAGCGGGTTCAGCACAGAGACCGTGAATTCATATAAATAAGTCGCTGCGGCTCTGATTCATAGGCGAGGAGAGTGAATAAAATATATGCGAAAATGGGAAAATGAGGTTGACGTTAACCCCTGGCAGATATACTGTATATGCATACAGTAACTCACAGGCGGGATAGACTATGTTTACTTCAGCTCACGCAAATCGTTCACCACTGACTTCGGCTTCAGTACGTCGCCCTTCGCACAGCGTCGTCGAACATTCAGCCACTGGGCTGATTAGTGAAATCGTCTATCGCGAAGATCAACCCATGATGACGCAGCTTTTGTTGCTACCTTTATTACAACAGTTGGGCCAGCAGTCGCGCTGGCAACTGTGGCTCACGCCGCAGCAAAAGCTGAGTAAAGAATGGGTACAGTCGTCCGGCCTGCCGCTATCAAAAGTGATGCAAATTAACCAGATGTCGCCCTGCAACACTCTGGAATCGATGATTCGCGCTTTACGTACCGGGAATTATAGCGTGGTTATCGGCTGGCTGGCGGATGAACTCACTGAACAAGAGCATGAACGTCTGGCGCAGGCTGCAGAAGAAGGTCATGCGATGGGCTTTATCATGCGTCCGGTGAGAAATACAAGCCAGCCTGGGAGACAATTAAGTGGGCTAAAAATTCACTCAAATTTATATCATTGAGTGAAATTAGGATTAATCCTGGAATTTTTTTTGCCTCATCAAAAACCATTCTCACAAAGTGGTTAATTTCACTGAGATCCCGGTGTGGTGCGGTTTTGCGACTTTTTACCGTGTTCACAAATTAACCATATTTGTTAAATATTGTGTATACAACCCTTTTTTTTCATATGCCTGACCGAGTTCACACTTGTAAGTTTCTAACTAAGTTGTAGACTTTACATCGCCAGGGGTGATCGGCTTACGCTGCATGTATCAGCATAGTTAACAACGAGTCACGCCCCCGGTGAAGGATTTAACCGTGAGGTCTTATGTACCTTCATGGCGAATTTTGGATGATAATGAGGCGCAAAAAATGAAAAAGACAGCTATCGCGATTGCAGTGGCACTGGCTGGCTTCGCTACCGTAGCGCAGGCCGCTCCGAAAGATAACACCTGGTATGCAGGTGGTAAACTGGGTTGGTCCCAGTTCCATGACACCGGCTGGTACAACAGCAACCTGAACAACAATGGCCCGACCCACGAAAGCCAGCTGGGCGCTGGTGCGTTCGGTGGTTATCAGGTTAACCCGTACCTCGGTTTCGAAATGGGTTACGACTGGCTGGGCCGTATGCCTTACAAAGGCGACAAAGTTAACGGCGCATTCAAAGCTCAGGGCGTTCAGCTGACCGCTAAACTGGGTTACCCGATCACTGACGATCTGGACATCTACACCCGTCTGGGCGGCATGGTATGGCGCGCTGACTCCAGCAACAGCATCGCTGGCGACAACCACGACACCGGCGTTTCCCCAGTATTCGCTGGCGGCGTTGAGTGGGCTATGACCCGTGACATCGCTACCCGTCTGGAATACCAGTGGGTTAACAACATCGGCGACGCAGGCACTGTAGGCGTTCGTCCGGACAACGGCATGCTGAGCGTTGGTGTTTCCTACCGTTTCGGTCAGGAAGACAATGCACCGGTTGTAGCTCCGGCTCCAGCTCCGGCTCCGGAAGTCACCACCAAGACCTTCACCCTGAAGTCTGACGTACTGTTCAACTTCAACAAAGCAACTCTGAAACCAGAAGGTCAGCAGGCTCTGGATCAGCTGTACACCCAGCTGAGCAACATGGATCCGAAAGACGGTTCTGCAGTTGTTCTGGGTTACACCGACCGCATCGGTTCCGAGCAGTACAACCAGAAACTGTCTGAGAAACGTGCTCAGTCCGTTGTTGACTACCTCGTAGCTAAAGGTATCCCTTCTAACAAGATCTCTGCTCGCGGTATGGGCAAATCTGATCCGGTTACCGGCAACACCTGTGACAACGTGAAAGCTCGCGCTGCACTGATCGACTGCCTGGCTCCGGATCGTCGCGTAGCGATCGAAGTTAAAGGTTACAAAGACGTAGTAACTCAGCCGCAGGCTTAAGTTTTCTACGATAAAAAACCCCGCTTATGCGGGGTTTTTTTTGGCCTGATTTTGAGTTCAAAGGAAAAATAAAGAGCGACATCGTAGCGGGACTTACTCTTTTCCTAAGAGCACCTGCAGATCGTGCTTCAGGCTCGACATCTTGCTGGCATATTTTTCTTTATGCTCGGCGTCTTCAATCAGCTGTACGATGGTTTCTGATAATGTCTTTCCTCGCCGTTGGGCAAGCCCGGCCAGGCGTTGCCACACAACGAACTCCAGATCGATGGACTTTTTCCGCGTATGCTGATGCTCGGCGTTGAAATGACGCTTGCGTCGTGCGCGAATAGTCTGCTTCATCCGGTTAACCAGCTCCGGATTCATATGCTGATCGATCCAGGTATTCACCAGAACAGGTTCATTTTCGAGCGTCAGCAAGACATCGACCGCGGCTTGCGCAGCGCTGGCTTCAATGTAGCGGGTAATCAGCTCACCTTCCCGGTGCTTCTTTACCAGATATTTCCATTTCCAGCCGCTTTCAAGGTTTTCCAGTTGTTGATATTTCATTGCGATCTCAATGTGACCGTGTAACTCATTTCAGGATATCAGTTTTTTCTGGATGTGCTGAGAATAAATCATCTTTCGTGATGTGGACGATTCCATTATCAGCGTGATAAACGCAATCCTCCGTGTGCTCAGACGCGGCTTCGGGTATAATCGCTCGTTTTACATCTGACTAAAAAACAGCGACTTTGACCATTACGAAACTTACCCGAAACGACCTCGCTCCTGATACGGAAAGTTATCAGGCGCTGTTTACCCAGGTCAAACTCGCCGAGACAGAGGCATCCCTCGCCGGCGATCTACAGCCCCGTTTATTTTATGCGCTGGAACAGCTTCTGATCACGCCAGCCATTTCATCTTTTATGCTGGTAAAGGCGCCGGAAGAACCGGAATATCTGCATTGGGTAGCCGAAGCCGCCCGCAGCCTGCAGCAATCCACAACAGCGCTCTTCGGTGTACGCTATCAGGTCAACGGCGGCAACGTAACCATGTCGCCGGCACAAAGCGCGGAAGACAATTTTGCCAGCAGCGGTCCGGTTGAATCCGCCGACTGGATTGAAGCGGAGCAGCTCTTTGGTTGCGTACGCCAATTTAACGGCGAAATTTCGCTGCAGCCGGGTCTGGTGCACCGCGCGAACGGTGGCGTCCTGTTGCTCTCCCTGCGTGCGCTACTGGCCCAGCCGCTGCTATGGATGCGCCTGAAGAACATGGTGACCCGTCAGCGTTTTGATTGGTTGTCCATTGACGAATCCCGCCCTCTTCCCGTTAGCATTCCCTCCATGCCGCTGAACCTGAGGATCATTCTGATCGGCGAGCGCGATGCGCTGGCTGACTTTCAGGAGATGGAACCGGAACTCGCGTCGCAGGCCATTTACAGCGAGTATGAAGACAACCTGCAGATAGCCGATGCCGACACCCTGAAACTCTGGTGCCAGTGGGTCTGGCAGAATGCTCGTCAGCTTTCGCTGCCGGGGCCGGCGGCGGACGCATGGCCGCTGCTGATTGCAGAAGGCGCGCGAGACACCGGCGATCAGGAGACGCTTCCGCTTTCCCCTCTCTGGATTAGTCGCCAGCTGCGTGAAGCGGCAGCCTTCTGCGAAGGCGAATTGATTAGCGGCGCGGAGATGCAAACCATGCTTGAGCGCCGTGAATGGCGTGAAGGCTATCTTGCCGAGCGGATGCGCGATGAAATTCTTCTCGATCAGATAATGATTGATACCGAAGGCGAATGCATCGGTCAGATCAACGCCCTGTCGGTAATCGAGTTTCCAGGCCACCCGCGCGCCTTTGGCGAACCTTCGCGCATCAGCTGCGTAGTGCATATCGGCGATGGCGAATTTATTGATGTTGAACGCAAAGCTGAACTGGGCGGCAATATTCACGCCAAAGGCATGATGATCATGCAGGCCTTTATCATGTCCGAGCTTGAACTTGAACAGCAGCTGCCGTTTAGCGCATCACTGACCTTCGAGCAGTCCTACAGTGAAGTGGATGGCGATAGCGCCTCAATGGCTGAACTGTGCGCTCTCATCAGCGCGCTGGCCAATGTGCCAATCAACCAGAGTATTGCAATTACCGGTTCGGTCGATCAGTTCGGTCGCGTCCAGCCGGTCGGCGGACTAAACGAAAAGATTGAAGGTTTCTTCACCATCTGTCAGCAGCGCGGATTAACAGGCAAGCAAGGCGTCATTATCCCATCTGCCAACGTCCGCCATCTGAGCCTCGCCCAGGAACTTCGCCAGGCCGTGGCTGATGAGCAGTTCTTTATCTGGGCCATTGATGATGTTACCGAAGCCCTGCCGCTTCTCACCCAGCTGCAATGGGATGGTGAAGGACAAACGCTACGACAAACTATTCAGGAACGGATTGCGCAGGCGATGCAACAAGAGACTCGCCACCGTTTTCCATGGCCGCTACGCTGGTTAGGCGGATCAAATTCGAACTGATCGGACTTGTTCAGCTTACACGTGTTAGCTATCCTGCGTCCCGAACTCAAAATAAGGCTTACTGAAAACATGGTAGATAAACGCGAATCCTATACAAAAGAAGATCTTCTTGCCTCTGGTCGTGGTGAACTGTTTGGCGCGAAAGGCCCGCAACTGCCGGCGCCGAGCATGCTGATGATGGACCGCGTCGTCAAGATGACCGAAACCGGCGGCAACTACGACAAGGGTTACGTTGAAGCTGAGCTCGACATCAACCCGGACCTGTGGTTCTTCGGTTGTCACTTCATCGGCGACCCGGTAATGCCTGGCTGTCTGGGTCTGGACGCAATGTGGCAACTGGTTGGCTTCTATCTGGGCTGGCTGGGAGGTGAAGGGAAAGGCCGTGCGCTGGGCGTAGGCGAAGTGAAATTTACCGGTCAGATTCTGCCGACGGCGAAAAAAGTCACCTATCGTATCCACTTCAAACGCATTGTAAACCGTCGCCTGATCATGGGCCTGGCGGATGGCGAAGTGCTGGTTGATGGTCGTCTGATCTACTCTGCAACAGACCTGAAAGTAGGTCTGTTCCAGGATACTTCCGCGTTCTGATTTACCTTCCGTACTTATTCTGAAGTACAAAAGGTCCTGAAGCACAAAAGGCGAAGCCTTCGCAGAGCGAAGGCTTCTTTTTTAAAGAGACAGTCAGGCAGTTTGCACCCTGTCCTCCATGGCTTCTCGCCAACCTCCTAGCCAATGGGACCTCTGATTAAGGGTCTGGTAGGGACACATTTCTTTCGATCTGCCGGTAATGCCGGCCTGATATCCACGCTGATGTGCCCGTTCCAGGCGATCTCGTTTTTGTCTCTTCATGCCTCGTTTCCCTCATTATTTGATCTGGTGGAAAAGAAAACAGTGGTCACTAAATATGCAACCACGTATAACCTTTACCGCGAAACGCAGGCAGCGTCAATGCGCAAAATTCACGCCAGTGTCATATTTGTGAGCTATATGAAAGTTCATTTGTACAAAAATCGTGAGCCAGCACAACTATCAATCTGAAGCGACAAATAAAAAAAGCCGCGGCGATTTTTCAGGTCGCGGCGGCTTTAATTTTATTAATTTTACTTATGGCAGGCGGTTCAGCTCACTCGCAATCGCGGTGGCTTCCTGGCTCCAGGCCTGCGCCAGGGTCTTAACCATCGCGTCGTAGCCATCCTGCTGTTGCTTAAGTTCAATATTGAACGGACGCTTAATCAGCTGCCCCTGATGCTTAAGCAACCATTCACCGCTCACAATGACCCGGCCATCATAGCGGCCGTGGAAGCCGCTAACGGAGACATTAAGCGTATCCTGCTCGCTGCCTAATGGCTGTGATGCCACCACCCAACCCGGCAGTTGGTTACTCAGATTCGCCACCAGCGTGGTACGTAACTGCTGATCCAGCGGGCTGGCCCACAGGTTGTTATTAGCAATCACATACTGCACATCGGTCGTCTGATAAACCACGCCATTCCCGGCCAGATAATCAGGGATACTGACCTGCTCAACCCACAGCAAATTCTTGCTCTGATGGGCGGCGCTTTGCGCGCCGCTCTTTGCTACCGGTAATTGATAGTAAGTTTTACTCTCACCACCGCTGCTGCAGGCCGTCAGTACGCATACCGCTGCCGCCACTAACCACTTTTTCATTGTTTCGCTCCCTTCGGCTGCGGATCTTTTTTATCCTTGGCCTCAAATACCAGCGCATTGCTCTTGTCGTTGAGGGTTTTCAGTACCGGCTGCAGTTCACGAAGTACCTGATCCAGTCGCTGCATATCCGCAACCATCTTATTGTAGGCCGCCGAGCCCGGCTGGAAGCCCTGCATACTGCGGTTCAACTCGCGCAACGTGCTCTGCATATCGGCAGGAAGCTGCTGCATCGACTGGCTTGAGGTGATCTTATTCAAGTTGTCGAGCGTAGTCTGGACACGCTGCATGGTTTTCTGGCTCTGCGCCAGGGTACTGGTCGCCTGCTCCAGCAGTGGGTTAATCGGCAGATTGTTGATCTTATCGAGCGCATCCATCAGACGCTGCTGGATTTGCGCCAGACCGCCGCTGACGGTTGGAATGATCGGATAGCCGCCGAACTCCTGAATCTTGCCGCGCGGAGGCGCTTTCGGATAGAAGTCGAGATCGATATACAGCGCGCCGGTGACCAGGTTGCCGGTTTTCAGCGAACCGCGCAGGCCGCGATTGATCAGATCGTCAATATGCGCGCGAATATTAGGGTCGCCGCCCAGCTGGTTGATTAGACGTTCCGGCTCAATACGCACTTCTACCGGGATACGATAATCATCGTTCAGGCTCTGTTTCAAACCAGGGATAAAGAACGGTACTTTGCCGACGGTACCAAGGCGAATACCGCGGAATTCAACCGGCGCCCCCGGCTGGAGGCCACGCACAGAATCTTTAAAGAACAGGACGTAATCGATATGCTGGGTGAACACCGAATCCTGGATACTCCTCTGATCGTCAAACAGGTGGTATTCCGTTTTATTCGCCACCGGCTCGCCGAGATCTAATCCTTCCGGAATGTCAAAGCTTACACCGCCGCCAAACAGCGTCGACAGCGATCCCATCTCAACGCGCATCCCCGCGGACGTGAGGTCAACCGCGATACCGCTATCTTTCCAGAAGCGAACGTTAGTCGTCACCAGGCGGTCGTTCGGCGCGTTGATAAACAGCTGGTAAGTGATGCGACGCTTCTGCGTATCAAAGGTGCTGGTTTCAACAGAACCGACGCGATAGCCGCGGAACAGCACCGGATCGCCAGGCGAGAGTTGCCCGGCTTTGCTACTTTCCAGCAGAACACGGATACCTTTGGCATCCGGTGAAGCCAGAGGCGGCGAGTCCAATAATGGATACTGCGGCGCCACAGAACCTGCTTTACCTGGCTGCAATTCGATATAGGCGCCGGAAAGCAAGGTGCCGAGGCCGCTGATCCCCTCGCGCCCCACCTGCGGTTTCACCACCCAGAACACCGAATCTTTATGCAGTAGCTTCTGCATCCCCGAGTTCAGACGCGCTTTAATTTCTACGTGTTTCAGGTCATCAGTCAGGATAGCGCTTTCCACTACCCCGACATCAACGCTGCGGCTCTTGATACGCGTTTTACCCCCTTCAATGCCTTCGGCGTTGGTGGTGATAAGCGTCACCTCCGGCCCCTGATGGCTATAGTGGTAAAACAGTATCCATGCGCCGATGAGCACAGTCACAATCGGAAAGATCCAGACCGGTGACCAGTTCTTCACCTTCTGCACTTTCGCTTCTCCGCTCTTATTTTCCATGCTGTTGCATTTCCTCATGGCTTGGATCTGGTTCACGGTCCCACAATAGACGTGGGTCAAACATCATGGCCGAGAACATGGTCATAACAACGACCAGCGCGAACATCACCGCGCCTATCGCCGGATAAATATTCATCAAGCCTCCCATGCGCACCAGCGCCGAGAGTACCGCGATGACAAAAACGTCGATCATTGACCAACGGCCAACAAATTCAACCACTTCATAGATTAGGTGCATACGCTCTGAATCACGCGCGCCGTTACCATTCGCGCTCCAGCACAGCCAACCGATAGCGATCATTTTTAACGTTGGCACCATGATACTGGCGATAAAGATAACCAGCGCAACCGGGTAAGAGCCCTCACTCCACAGCAGAACGACGCCCGCCATGATCGTCGACGGCATTTTATCGCCCAGCAGATCGGTAATCATAATCGGCAGAATATTGGCGGGTAGATAGAGCACAAACGATGTCATCAGCAGCGCCAGCGTCCACTGCAGGCTGTTTTTACGCCGCGGGGTACCTTTGGTGTGACAGCGCGGACACTCTTTCTCATCCGCTGGCAGCACCGCCGTACAGCACGAGCAGGAGCGTAACCCCTGTCGCAGCCCCGGCACGCCAGGGCGAAGCGGCTGCTTAATGACCGGCATTGGCGCAATGTCGTCCCATAACCAGCGGCGATCGACGCACTGAAACGCCCGCAACTGCAGCAGGCAGAACAGACACCAGGGAACAAAGCTCAGCCCTACGCCGATATCACCGTAGGCCATAAGTTTAACGAAGCTGACCAGCACCCCGGCGAGGAAAATCTCGGCCATCCCCCAGCTTTTGAGGTGAAACAAAATCCGCGCCAGAAACGCCTTCAAGCGTGAAGGCATATGAACGCGATTGACCAACAATAAGATGGTTACCAGACAAAACGCCGGGACCAGTTGGACAAACAGTAAAAAGAACGTACCGAGGCTGGCGTAATCCTCGGTGAACAACACATTAGGTATTTCCAGCAGCTCAATTTCGCTGCTGATCCCGCCGACTTTCATATAAACAAAAGGAAACAGGTTTGCCAGTAGCAGCATGAACAGCGCCACCAGCGCATAGGCCGTGGGACGCTGCCGGGGCGCGTCCCACGATGTGGTGAGCGTGGTGCCGCAGCGTGGGCATGCGGCTTTCTGGCGATGCTCCAGCGGCGGCAAAGCCACCAGCAGATCACATTGTGGGCACAATATGTGCCGCGCAGCATGATGATGATCGCACATGAACACTCCTCAGCTTAAGCGCCGTTTTTGAGTCCTTCGAGATATTCCCAGCGTTCAAAGGCCGCTTCCAGGGCCTGTTCCGCTTCCGCTAACTGCGCCAGCACCTGCTGGGTCTGGTCATGCGGCTGGCCGAAGAACGAAGGATCGGCAACTTTTTCCTGCAGCGTCTGCAGTTGAGTTTCCAGATCTTCCAGCTTCTGCGGCAGCTGTTCCAGTTCGCGCTGCAGGTTATAGCTTAGTTTGCTGGCGGCGCGTTTGACACTTTCTGCTTTCGGTTGAGCGACTTCCGCCGTTTTTTTTACAATCGGCTGTTTATTCGCCAGCGACTGCGCTTGCTGTCCACGCGCGTCGTGATAACCACCGATATATTGGCCGATACGCCCGCCGCCCTCGAAGATCCAGCACTCGGTCACGGTGTTATCGACAAATTGACGATCGTGGCTCACCAGCATCACGGTGCCCTGGTAGCCATCGATCAGCTCTTCCAGCAGTTCCAGCGTTTCGACATCAAGGTCGTTAGTCGGTTCATCGAGAATCAATAAGTTACTGGGTTTCAGGAACAAGCGCGCGAGCAGCAGACGATTACGCTCCCCGCCGGACAACGCGCGTACCGGGGTCATCGCCCGTTTTGGATGGAACAGGAAGTCCTGCAGATAGCCCAGCACGTGACGCGGCTTACCGTTTACCATCACCTCTTGTTTACCTTCCGCAAGGTTATCCATCACCGTGCGGTCCGGATCCAACTCCGCGCGGTGCTGGTCGAAGTAGGCGACTTCCAGCTTGGTACCGACGTGGATACGCCCGCTATCGGCCTGTAGCTGGCCGAGCATCAGCTTCAGCAGCGTGGTTTTACCGCAACCGTTCGGGCCAATCAGCGCAATCTTGTCGCCACGCTGGATTTGCGCGGAGAAATCTTTGACCAGCACTTTGCCGTCAACCTGATAGTTGACGTTTTCCATCTCAAAGACGATTTTGCCGGAGCGAGAAGCCTCCTCGACCTGCATCTTCGCGCTGCCCATAACTTCACGGCGCTCGCCGCGTTCGCGACGCATGGCTTTCAGCGCGCGGACGCGTCCTTCGTTGCGGGTACGACGCGCTTTAATCCCCTGGCGGATCCACACCTCTTCCTGCGCCAGCTTGCGGTCGAATTCAGCATTCTGCAGCTCTTCAACCCGCAGCGCTTCTTCTTTATCCAGCAGATATTGATCGTAATTGCCCGGATAGGTCACCAGCTTGCCGCGATCGAGATCGACGATGCGCGTTGCCATATTGCGGATAAAAGAACGGTCGTGCGAAATGAAGATGATGGTGCCTTTGAAAGATTTGAGGAACCCTTCCAGCCAGTCGATAGTTTCGATATCGAGGTGGTTAGTCGGTTCATCCAGCAGCAGTACGCGAGGCCCGCTAACCAGCGCGCGGCCCAGCGCCGCTTTACGCAGCCAGCCGCCGGACAGCGACGCAAGCTGCGCGTCGGCGTTAAGGCCAAGCTGCTCGATCACTTCGTTGATACGGCTATCTAACTGCCACAGCCCCAGGTTATCCAGCTGTTCCTGCAGGCGGGCCAGTTCATTTAAATTTTTGTCGCTCGGATCGGTCATCACCTGATGCGAAACGTCATGATAGGCCTTCAGGTACGCCGCCTGTTCAGCGATCCCTTCCGCGACAAAATCGTACACCGTACCGGCGACGTTACGCGGAGGATCCTGCTGCAGACGCGCGACGATCAGATCCTGTTCATAAATAATACGCCCATCGTCAAGACCCTGCTCGCGGTTGAGGATTTTCATCAGGGTCGATTTACCCGCGCCGTTACGCCCAACCAGGCAGACGCGTTCGTTATCTTCGATATGCAGTTCAGCATTATCCAGCAGCGGCGCATCGCTGAACGAAAGCCAGGCGCCGTGCATACTAATCAGTGACATTCTTTATTCCTTTCAGGCCGCGGTAATCAGCCAGCAGTTGTGGATCTGACGGTTGCGAGCAAAATCCTGCGACAGCGTTTTTTGCGAAATTTCTTGCGCCTTCAGGCCAAGCGCCGCCAGCCCGTCATGATCCATACGGAAACCGCGTTTGTTATTCGAGAACATAATCGTGCCGCCTTTACGCAGCAGACGTTTTAGATCGGTCATCAGACGGATATGATCGCGCTGCACGTCAAAGGCGTCTTCCATTCGTTTGGAGTTGGAGAAGGTCGGCGGATCGATAAAGATCAGATCGAACTGCTCGGTACTTTCCCGCAGCCAACCCAGCACGTCCGCCTGCATCAGGCGATGCGCGCGGCCGGTTAAGCCATTGAGACGCAGGTTGCGTTCCGCCCACTCCAAATAGGTGCGCGACATATCGACGGTGGTGGTTGAACGCGCGCCGCCCAGACCGGCGTGGACGCTGGCGCTGCCGGTATAGGAGAACAGGTTGAGGAAATCCTTACCCTTACTCATCTGGCCCAGCATACGACGGGCGATACGGTGGTCGAGGAACAGACCGGTGTCGAGATAGTCGGTAAGGTTAACCCACAAACGCGCGTTATACTCCTGTACCTCAATAAAGTCGCCCTTCTCTGCCATCTTCTGGTACTGATTTTTACCCTTCTGCCGTTCACGGGTCTTCAGCACCAGTTTATTCGGCGCGATCCCCAATACCGCGATAGTCGCGGCGATAATATCGAACAGACGCTGGCGCGCTTTGTGCGCATCGACGGTTTTCGGCGGCGCGTACTCCTGCACCACCACCCATTCGCCGTAGCGGTCGATAGCCACGTTGTATTCCGGCAAATCGGCATCGTACAGGCGATAGCATTCAATACCTTCCTGACGAGCCCACTTTTCAAACTTCTTCAGATTTTTGCGCAAGCGGTTAGCAAAATCTTCCGCCAGCATCGCCGGCTTGCCGCCTTCGCTTTCCGCCAGATGATAGTTCTTCTGTACGCAGTCCAGCGGGCCGTTTTTGGCTTTAAACTGTTTATCGGCGCGCAGCTGCAGGCAGCTCAGCAATTCCGGCGAGGCGCTGAAGACCGACAGGTTCCAGCCGCCAAACTGGTTTTTCATAATCCGTCCCAGCAGGCTGTGCAGGGCAATCAGCGCCGGTTCGCTTTCCAGACGCTCGCCGTACGGCGGGTTGCTGATAACGGTGCCGTACGGGCCTTTCGGCAGCGGATTATTGAGCTGCGCGACGTCTTTCACTTCGAAATTGATGAGCTCGCCAATACCGGCGCGGCGGGCATTGCGGCGCGCGCGTTCAATTACGCGCTCGTCGACATCAGAGCCGTAGAAGCGTGATTCATAAGCCGCCAGCCCCTGGCGAGCGCGCGTTTGCGCCTCAGCTTTTACCTCTTTCCAGATAGCGTCATCGTGCTGCGCCCAGCCGCCGAAGCCCCAGTGGCCGCGGTGT
This sequence comes from Klebsiella sp. K-3, assembly GCF_051207495.1. Lineage (NCBI taxonomy): Bacteria > Pseudomonadati > Pseudomonadota > Gammaproteobacteria > Enterobacterales > Enterobacteriaceae > Klebsiella > Klebsiella sp. K-3. Next base: position 164,059 of record NZ_JBPNXF010000009.1, read on the forward strand.
AAGCCCGGCGCGCGATCGGTCGCCAGCATCGCCGCTTCAATCAGCAATGTGCCGGAGCCGCACATCGGATCGAGCAGCGGCGTTCCCGCCATCCAGCCGGAGCGCATGACGATTGCCGCCGCGAGGTTTTCTTTGATAGGCGCCATGCCGGTACCATCACGGTATCCGCGCAGATGCAGACCTTCGCCGCTCAGATCCAGCGAGATATGCGCCGTCTCTTTGTTCAGCCAGACGTTGATACGCAGATCGGGATTTTCACGATCGACATTCGGACGCGGCAGGTTTTTACGCGTGAAGCTATCGACGATAGCGTCTTTGACTTTTAATGCGCCATACTGACTATTGCGGATCTCATCATTGAGGCCGCTAAAATGCACCGCGAAGGTGGCGTCAGTGGTAAAGATCTCCGTCCACGGAATCGATTGAACCCCCAGGTAGAGATCCAGATCGCTATACACGCTGCACTCACCCAGCGGCAGCATGATGCGCGAGGCCAGCCGGCTCCACATCAGGCTTTGATACAGCAGGCGCGTATCTCCCTGAAAATGAACCCCGCCCTGGACGACCTGGCACTCCGTGGCGCCAAGTCCTTCCAGTTCAGTTTTTAACAGCTCTTCGAGACCGCGAGCCGTGCTGGCAAACAGAGATTTCATATCGTCACTTTTACTTAAAGAAAATTGGTGCGCATTATAGCCAATATGTGCCCTATGTCATAAAGTTAAAGGCTTATTTTTGAACCCAGGGGCAGCGTATGGTAACGCTATCGAAACTTTTTATTCATCCCGTCAAATCCATGCGCGGAATTGGCGTCACCCATGCCTTTGCCGATATTAGCGGCATGGCCTTCGACCGCATCTTTATGCTGACTGAAACCGACGGTACGTTTATTACCGCGCGCCAGTTTCCGCAGATGGTGAAATTCCTGCCTTCGCCGCTTCATGACGGCCTGCACTTGACCGCGCCAGATGGCAGCAGCGCGCTGGTGCGCTTTGATGATTTCGCTCCCCAGGGCGAGCCGACGGAGGTGTGGGGCAACCATTTCACCGCCTTAATCGCGCCAGCCGCCATCAACCAGTGGCTCAGCGGCTTCTTCAACCGCGACGTCCAACTGCGCTGGCTCGGGCCGCAGCTAACCCGGCGAGTAAAACGCCACGACGCGGTACCGCTCTCCTTCGCCGATGGTTATCCCTACCTGCTCGCCAACGAGGCCTCGCTTCGCGACCTGCAGCAACGGTGCCCTGCCAGCGTAAGCATAGAACAGTTTCGCCCTAATCTGGTGGTCACCGGCGCGGCGGCGTGGGATGAAGATAGCTGGAAAGTCATACGTATCGGCGAGGTGGTATTTGATGTTGCCAAACCCTGTAGCCGCTGCATTTTCACCACCGTCAGCCCGGAGCGTGGGCAAAAGCATCCGTCCGGCGAGCCGCTGGAAACGTTAAAGCGTTTTCGTACCGCGCAGGATAACGGCGATGTCGATTTTGGCCAGAACCTAATCGCCCGCAACAGCGGCGTAATCCGCGTGGGTGATGAGGTGGAAGTGCTGACGCGCGGCCCGGCTAAAGCCTATGGCGCTGGCGATAGCGACGATACGCTGGCGGCCGATGCGCAGCCAAAAGCGACGGTTGAGATTGAGTGGCAAGGGCAACAGTTTACCGGCAACAACCAGCAGGTGCTGCTGGAGCAGCTGGAACAACAGGGCATTCGTATCCCTTATTCCTGCCGCGCCGGGATCTGCGGCAGTTGTCGGATCCGCCTGGAAGAGGGTGAAGTGAGTCCGTTAAAGAAAAATGCGGTCGCCGCGGATGGCACCATTTTATGCTGCAGCTGCGTACCGAAAACCGCGCTGCGCCTGGCGCCTTAAACCGCCTGCCCCAGGCTGTAGCTGGCCGTGTTCTGCGCCGGCTGCAGTCTGTCATTCATAATTTTAATCACATCGCCCAACTGCATTACCCGGCCAGCCAGAGTTAGTCCTGGCTGCGCCAGCAGGCAAAGCGTGGCGTTTTCACCCGGTTCGACCACCAGCAAATTGACCTGCTCGCCGGTATCGCTGATCCACACGCTGGCGGCGTCGCCGCTGGCGGGTTGCCAGTTCTGCTGATGCGTGGTGAAATGCCAGCTCTTCGGCATCTGTGGTTTCAGAAAACGGATCGCGGTTAAGGCATTTAATACTAATTCGGCACGCTGCTCTTTGTTTAATTCAATTTCGCGGCATTTTTCTTCAAAAGAAAAATAGAGCGCCGCGTCATCGACGCAAAATCCCGATGGCGCGAAAGCATCAGGCGTTAACATGCGCCGGGCAAAACGTGAGCGAAATAACATACCATTGGCCAAGTCGAGCATCATGCGGTCATGCTCTTCGTCATAATACCAACGCCAGTTATCGTCAGGTTTAATCCGCATTTCTACCCCCGTCCTCTTCCACTTCCTTCTGCAAAGCAATGGCATCCTGCTACAGAATAATTTCTAAAATTAAGAAAAGACTAAAATGTCTAAATAAGCAACAATGAAGGAATATAAAACAACCAGGGCTGGAAATAAAGCCCTGGGGAAGATTCAGAGGCGGAAAAGATTAGATGTGTGTAACAATTTCTTTAATCAGCGGCGGGCCTTTAAAAATAAACCCGGAATAAATCTGTACCAGCGTGGCGCCAGCAGCCAGCTTTTCACGAGCGGCAATCACCGAGTCAATACCGCCAACTCCGATAATTGGCAAACGACCATTTAATTCCGTGGCCAGCATACGAATAATTTCGGTGCTTTTTAATTGTAATGGACGACCACTCAACCCACCGGTTTCATCACAATGCTTCATCCCCTGAACCAATGAACGATCGAGGGTGGTATTGGTAGCAATGACGCCATCAATATTATGGCGGACTAAGCTGTCGGCTACCTGGATCAATTCTTCGACAGAAAGATCCGGGGCGATCTTCACCGCCACAGGAACATATTTTTGATGTTTCTGTTGAAGTTCGAGCTGCTTATTTTTAATACCGCTGAGTAAATCATCCAGCGCTTCGCCATATTGCAGAGTACGTAACCCTGGGGTATTCGGCGAGGAGATATTAATGGCGATATATCCAGCGTATGGATAGACTTTTTCCATACAAATCAGATAATCATCTTTACCCTGCTCTACCGGAGTATCTTTATTTTTACCGATATTAATCCCCAGCACGCCGTCAAAATGCGCTTTTTTCACATTCTCGACCAGGTTATCAACGCCGTGGTTATTAAAGCCCATGCGGTTGATCAAACCTTCGGCATCGACGAGACGGAAGATCCTCGGCTTGTCATTGCCCGGCTGCGGACGCGGAGTCACGGTACCAATTTCGATTGAGCCGAAGCCCATCGCACCGAGCGCATCAATACACTCGCCGTTTTTATCAAGCCCGGCCGCCAGCCCCAGCGGATTCTTGAAAGTGAGCCCCATGCAGGTAACGGGTTTCGACGGTACTTTTTGTCGAACCAGCATTTCCAGCGGCGTGCCGGTGACGCGGCGTAATTGTTGGAAGGTTACTTCATGAGCGCGCTCAGGATCGAGCTGAAAAAGAGCTTTACGAACGAAGGGATAGTACATGAACTCTCCTGGATTCCCGGTGTGCAAACCGGGGGCGTATTATGTTCGATCCGCGCCCGAAAGGGAATTGACCTGCGACAAAAAATCACGCGACCAACGCAAACGTTTACTTCTCAGCCGCCTGTTATGCGCATTTTGGCAATTTAACGCCGGAAAAATCATTTAGGGAAATAAACGCCCTCTGTCACACTGCCATAAAATGTTATCAATTATAGATAAATGCAAACATTTGGTTATAAGGAGAGTGTATGCGCGTTATTACAATCGCGGGCAGCCCCCGCTACCCTTCTCGCTCAAGCGCATTGCTGGAGTACACCAGAGAGAAACTTACCGCGGCCGACATCGAAGTCTATCACTGGCATTTACAGAATTTCGATCCCGAAGATCTGCTTTACGCCCGCTTCGATAACCCCGCTCTGCATACCTTAAATGAACAACTGGCCGGCGCTGATGGCCTGATTATCGCCACTCCCGTCTATAAAGCCTCTTTTTCCGGCGCGCTGAAGACGCTACTAGACTTGCTCCCCGAACGCGCTCTGGAAGGCAAAATTGTCCTGCCGCTGGCGACAGGCGGCACCATCGCCCATATGCTGGCGGTCGATTACGCGCTTAAACCAGTGCTTAATGCTCTCAAAGCGCAGGAGATCCTCCACGGCGTATTCGCCGATGACAGCCAGGTCACCGATTATCAACACAAGCCGCAGTTCACACCGAATCTGCAAAACCGTCTCGACCAGGCGCTGGAGACCTTCTGGCAGGCGCTGAATCGCCGCAACAGCCGCATCCCCGGACTAAAGACGTTACAGGGGGTTGAGCATGCTTAATCCTCTGCGTGCCCTAACCCTCGGCGGGCTACTCATGCTTTCCTTTATTACGCATGCGGCCCCGCAGGCGCCGGAAGCGTTACGCATCGGCTACCAGAAAGGCAGCGTCAGTATGGTGCTGGCGAAGAGCCATCAACTGCTGGAGCAACGCTATCCGCAAACTAAGATTTCATGGGTCGAGTTTCCCGCCGGGCCGCAAATGCTGGAAGCGCTGAACGTCGGCAGTATTGATATCGGCAGCACCGGCGATATCCCACCGATTTTCGCTCAGGCTGCCGGCGCCGACCTGGTCTATATCGGCGCTGAACCAGCGAAACCGAAAGCGGAAGTGATTCTGGTTGCCGATAACAGCCCAATCAAAAGCGTGGCTGAACTGAAAGGCCGTAAGGTGGCGTTCCAGAAGGGCTCAAGCTCGCACAATCTGCTGCTGCGCGCTCTACAGCAGGCAGGTCTGAAATTCAGCGATATCCAGCCGGTGTATCTCGCCCCCGCCGATGCCCGCGCCGCTTTCCAGCAGGGTAATGTCGACGCCTGGGCCATCTGGGATCCCTATTACTCTGCGGCGCTGCTGCAAGGCGGGGTACGGGTACTGAAAGATGGTAGCGACCTAAAGCAGACCGGTTCGTTCTATCTTGCCGCTCGTCCTTATGCCGAAAAGAACGGCGCCTTTATCGAAGGGGTGCTGGAGACCTTTAGCCAGGCGGATGCCCTGACCATTAGCCATCGCCAGCAAAGTATTGCCCTGCTGGCCAAAACGATGGGTCTACCCGAAGCGGTGATTGCCAGCTATCTAGACCATCGTCCGCCCACTGCGATATCACCGGTAAGTGCTGAAACGGCCGCTCGCCAGCAGCAAACCGCCGATCTCTTCTATGAAAACAAGCTGGTACCGAAAAAAATCACTATTCAAAACCGTATCTGGCAGCCTGCCCCCGCACAAGGAGCGAAATCATGAGTCTGAATATGTTCTGGTTCTTACCCACCCACGGTGACGGCCGCTATCTGGGCACCGATGAAGGCGCGCGCCCGGTAGATTACAGTTATCTGCAGCAAATCGCCCAGGCCGCCGACCGGCTCGGCTTCACCGGCGTACTCATTCCTACCGGACGCTCGTGCGAAGATGCCTGGCTGGTTGCCGCTTCAATGATCCCCGTCACCCAACGGCTGAAGTTTCTTGTCGCGCTGCGCCCAAGCGTGGTATCCCCCACCGTCGCCGCGCGCCAGGCTGCCACGCTTGACCGGCTCTCTAATGGCCGGGCCTTGTTCAATCTGGTCACCGGCAGCGATCCAAATGAATTAGCCGGCGATGGCGTATTCCTCGACCACACCGAACGCTATGAAGCCTCCGCCGAGTTCACCCATATCTGGCGCAAACTGATGGAAGGTGAAACCGTGACTTTCCACGGCAAGCACCAGCACGTGCGCGGGGCGAAACTGCTCTTCCCGCCGCAGCAACAGCCGCGACCGCCGCTCTACTTTGGCGGCTCCTCGGACGTTGCACAGGATCTGGCCGCCGAACAGGTCGACCTCTACCTGACCTGGGGCGAACCGCCAGCGCAGGTGGCGGAAAAAATTGCCCAGGTGCGTGAGAAAGCCGCGCGCCTCGGCCGCAGCGTCCGCTTTGGTATTCGTTTGCACGTCATCGTTCGCGAAACCAATGAAGAGGCATGGCAAGCGGCGGAAAGCTTAATCTCCCATCTGGATGACGAAACCATCGCCCGCGCGCAGGCAGCCTTCGCGCAAACCGATTCTGTTGGCCAGCACCGCATGGCGGCGCTGCACAACGGCCGTCGCGACAAGCTGGAAATCAGCCCGAATCTGTGGGCGGGCGTCGGTCTGGCGCGCGGTGGCGCGGGCACCGCGCTGGTGGGCGATGCGGCTACCGTCGCCGAACGTATTAATGAATACGCCGAACTAGGCATCGACAGTTTTATCTTCTCCGGCTACCCGCACCTTGAGGAAGCCTGGCGAGTCGGCGAACTGCTGTTCCCGCTGCTCGATGTCAACGTCCCGACGATCCCTCAGCCGCAAAACTTGCGCCTGCAGGGCGAAGCGGTGGCGAACGAATTTATCCCGCGTAAAGCGGCGCAAAGTTAGGGAGCGAACTATGGCAGCCTCTTCGCAAAAACTTCTATTACGCCTCGCTCCTTGGTTTTTACCGGTGGGCACCGTGCTTATCTGGCAATTGGCGTCATCAGTAGGCTGGCTCTCAACCCGTATTCTCCCCTCTCCGGAGGGGGTACTGAAAGCCTTCTGGACGCTCTCCGCCAGCGGCGAGCTGTGGCAACACCTGGCGATCAGTTCCTGGCGCGCCTTACTCGGCTTCGCCATTGGCGGCTCCATCGGCCTGACGCTCGGACTCATCAGCGGCCTCTCGCGCTGGGGCGAACGCCTGCTGGATACCTCCATCCAGATGCTGCGCAATGTGCCGCATCTGGCGCTAATTCCATTGGTGATTTTGTGGTTTGGTATTGACGAAAGCGCCAAAATATTTCTTGTCGCGCTGGGGACGATGTTTCCGATTTATATCAATACCTGGCACGGTATCCGCAATATCGATCGCGGTCTGGTGGAAATGGCGCGTAGCTATGGCTTATCCGGGTTCGCCCTCTTCCGCCACGTAATCCTCCCCGGCGCCCTGCCCTCGATTATGGTCGGCATTCGCTTCGCTCTCGGATTAATGTGGCTGACGCTTATCGTTGCTGAGACCATCTCGGCTAATGCCGGGATTGGTTATCTGGCGATGAACGCCCGCGAATTTCTGCAAACCGATGTGGTGGTGGTCGCCATTATTCTTTACGCCATTCTCGGCAAGCTCGCCGATTTTAGCGCGCAACTGCTGGAACGCGTCTGGCTGCGCTGGAACCCGGCGTACCGTCTTCAGGAGGCTAACGCATGAATACTGCTCGTCTTAATCCCGGGATCCCGCTGTTACTCAATGGGGTCAGCAAACGCTACGGCGACAATGTCATTCTCAATGAGCTGGATTTACATATTCCTACCGGGCAATTTGTCGCAGTGGTCGGCCGCAGCGGCGGCGGTAAAAGCACCCTGTTGCGCCTGCTGGCCGGGCTGGAAAAACCCAATGGCGGCGAACTGCTGGCAGGCGCGACGCCGCTTGCGCAGATCCAGGAGGATACGCGCATGATGTTCCAGGACGCGCGGTTGCTGCCGTGGAAAACGGTTATCGACAACGTTGGACTTGGGCTGAAGGGCCAGTGGCGCGATGCCGCCCGCCAGGCGCTGGCCAGCGTCGGGCTGGAAGAGAGAGCCGATGAGTGGCCGGCGGCCCTCTCCGGCGGGCAAAAACAGCGCGTTGCGCTGGCCCGCGCGCTGATCCATCGCCCGCGTCTGCTGCTGCTGGATGAACCGCTGGGAGCGCTTGACGCCCTCACCCGTCTGGAAATGCAGGAATTGATTGTTTCGCTCTGGCAAGAACACGGCTTTACCGTGTTGCTGGTAACTCATGATGTGAGTGAAGCGGTGGCGATGGCCGACCGGGTGCTGTTAATAGAAGAAAAGAAAATTGGCCTCGATTTGAGCGTGGATATTCCGCGTCCGCGGCGGTTCGGCTCGGCGAAGCTGGCGGAACTGGAAGCACAGGTGCTCGATCGGGTGATGAAGCGCAGCGACAGCGAGCGTGCGCCGCGTTTGTTTAGTCATGGCTAACTAATGTCCCCGGTCCGCGCTTCGCTCGGCCGGGCTACCAAATCGCACAGCGCTGTAGCCCCGGTAAGCGAGAGCGCCACCGGGGATTTTGCGGCCGTTACGCCAGCGCTTTGGTAATCTTCTCGAACAGATCGCCGGAGAGATTCTCCAGCCCTTTCAGCTGTTCCAGCGCCGCACGCATCTTGGCCTGACGTTTCTCATCGTAGCGTTTCAGACGAATCAGCGGCTCAATCAGACGCGACGCCACCTGCGGGTTGCGGCTATTGAGCTCGGTCAGCATTTCCACCAGGAACTGGTAACCGCTGCCGTCTTCGGCATGGAACGCCGCCGGGTTGCTACTCGCGAAGGCGCCGATCAGCGAACGTACCCGGTTCGGGTTACTCATCGTGAATGAACGGTGCTTGAGCAAGCCGCGTACCGTCTCAACCACATTGGCCGCCGGGCTGGTGGACTGCAGAATAAACCACTTGTCCATCACCAGGCCGTCCTGGTGCCACTTATCGTCATACTCCTGCATCAATGCATCACGGCACGGCAACTCCGCCGCCACCGCCGACGACAGCGCAGCCAACGCGTCGGTCATGTTGTCAGCATGATGATACTGGGCTTGCACCAGCTTATCTGCCAATTCAACATCGCCAAAAGCCAGATAGCGCAGGCAGGTATTGCGCAGGGAACGTTTACCGATATCGGCATGGTCTACGCGATAGCTGTCGAGCTTGTTGGCGTTGTAAACCACCAGCAGCTCATCGGCCAGTTCTTTCGCCAGCGTACGGGTCAGCGCTTCGCGCACCGCCGCGATGGCAATCGGATCGATGATGGCGAACAGTTCAGCAATTTCGTTGGCCGACGGCAGCGTTAAAATTTCCGCCGCCAGCGCCGGATCGATTTTCTCATCGAGCAGGATCGCGCGGAAGGCGTCAGCGACGTGGATAGGCAGCGACAGCGGCTGCCCCTGCTGATGACGGTTAACGTTGAGTTTGATGTAGGTCGCCAGCAGGCTCTGCGCGGCATCCCAACGCGAGAAGTCGTTACGCGCGTGGCGCATCAGGAACGTCAGCTGCTGGTCGCTCCACTTATATTCAAGCTTGACCGGCGCGGAGAATTCACACAGCAGCGCCGGTACCGGCTGGAAGTAAACGTTATCAAAGACGAATGTCTGTTCCGCCTGGGTGACATTCAATACGTGATGTACCGGATGACCGCCCTTCTGCAGCGGGATCGCTTTGCCTTCGTTATCGTACAGCTCGATACTGAACGGGATGTGCAGCGGCTGCTTGTCGGCCTGTTCCGCGGTCGGCGGCGTACGCTGGCTGATAGTCAGGGTGTACTGCTCGGTTTCCGGGTTATAGTCGTCATGCACGGTAACGACCGGCGTGCCGGACTGGCTGTACCAGCGACGGAAATGCGACAGATCCACGTTCGAAGCATCTTCCATCGCCTGCACGAAATCATCGCAGGTGGCGGCGCTGCCGTCGTGGCGTTCAAAGTACAACTGCATCCCTTTCTGGAAATTGGCTTCGCCCAACAGGGTGTGCAGCATACGGATCACTTCGGCGCCCTTTTCGTAGACCGTCAGGGTGTAGAAGTTGTTCATTTCGATAACCATATCCGGACGGATCGGGTGCGCCATCGGGCTGGCGTCTTCGGCAAACTGTAGCCCGCGCATGGTACGCACGTTATTGATACGGTTTACCGCACGCGAGCCGAGATCGGAACTGAACTCCTGATCGCGGAATACGGTCAGCCCTTCTTTCAGGCTGAGCTGGAACCAGTCGCGACAGGTCACACGGTTGCCGGTCCAGTTATGGAAATATTCGTGACCTATGACGCGCTCGATATCGAGGTAGTCTTTATCGGTCGCGGTATCGGTACGGGCCAGCACGTATTTAGAGTTAAAGACGTTGAGGCCTTTGTTCTCCATCGCGCCCATGTTGAAGAAGTCGACGGCGACGATCATATAGATGTCGAGGTCATATTCGAGACCGAAACGAGTTTCGTCCCACTTCATCGAATTCTTCAGCGAAGTCATCGCCCACGGCGCGCGGTCGAGGTTGCCGCGGTCAACGTACAGTTCAAGGGCGACTTCACGCCCGGAACGGGTGGTGAAGGTGTCACGCAGCACATCGAAATCGCCGGCTACCAGCGCGAACAGGTAACAGGGTTTCGGGAACGGATCCTGCCATTGGATCCAGTGACGGCCATTGTCCAGCTCACCCTGGGCTACGCGGTTACCGTTAGAAAGCAGGTAGGGGTATTTCGCCTTATCGGCGATGATTTTGGTGGTGAAGCGCGCCAGCACATCCGGACGGTCGAGGTACCAGGTAATATGGCGGAAGCCCTCTGCTTCGCACTGGGTACATAGCGCTTCGCCTGACTGATACAGGCCTTCCAGCGCGGTGTTCGCCGCCGGGCTAATTTCATTGACGATAGTCAGGGTGAAACTGTCCGGCAAACCGCCAATCACCAGCTGATTATTTTCTTCTTTATAGTCGTTCCACGGCTGGCCGTTCACCTGTAGTGAAATCAGAGTCAGGTCTTCGCCATCCAGACGCAATGGCACATCAGACGCAGCCGCGTGACGGGAAACCTTACTCTCGGCCGTGACAACGGTTTTCGCGGCATCCAGGTCAAAGGTCAAATCAATATCGCTAATCAGATAATCCGGCGCACGGTAGTCGTGGCGGTATTTGGCTTGGGGCTGTTGTGTCATAAAAAACCTTTAGCGTGTCTGTAAAGTATCGGCTCCAGTCTATTCCTGTTGCGCAGATCGCGCTATGCAGAATCTTCATCTTTTCAACGTTCAACACGAAAATCGCTACATTTTGATAACACATGAGGCACGAAATGCGCTCGACCCGGCGCAAAGCTTGTGGTGTGATCCGTGTTCAATATATTAAACTAGGCCTCGCAAATGACCGTCAGCGTTACCGTCGAGCCATCGCAGCAGGACAGCACCGGGTATTAAAGGTATACTCCGCCTCCTTTTTTCTGCTTTGGTTTGAATGGAACGCCCCAGTGAGAGGATGCTACTGCGCACCATGACACAATTCACTTCTCCTGTACTGCACTCGCTGCTTGATACGGATGCCTATAAGCTGCATATGCAGCAGGCCGTCTTCCACCGCTACTACGATGTGGAGGTAGCGGCAGAGTTCCGCTGCCGCGGAGACGATCTGCTCGGCATCTATGCCGACGCGATTCGCGAGCAGGTCGAAACCATGCGCGACCTGAAGCTGCAGGACGATGAGTATCGCTGGCTGTCCACCCTGCCGTTCTTCTCGCAGGACTATCTCGACTGGCTACGCGACTTCCGTTACGACCCAAGCCAGGTCACCGTTATCAACGATCATGGCAAGCTGAATATTCGCCTCGCCGGGCCGTGGCGCGAAGTGATCATGTGGGAAGTGCCGCTGCTGGCGGTCATCAGCGAACTGGTGCACCACTACCGTTCGCCGGAAATCGGCGTCGATCTGGCGCTGGAGACGCTCGAACATAAGCTTGCCGACTTCGCCGACATGACCGCCGACATCGATATGTCGGCATTCCGCCTGATGGATTTCGGCACCCGCCGCCGCTTCTCCCGTGAAGTACAGCAGGCTATCGTGCAGCGCTTGCAGCAGGAGCCGTGGTTTGTCGGCACCAGCAACTACGATCTGGCCCGCCGACTCAATTTAACCCCGATGGGCACCCAGGCGCACGAATGGTTCCAGGCCCACCAGCAGATCAGTCCAAACCTTGCCAGCAGCCAGCGCGCGGCGCTTGCTGCCTGGCTGGCGGAATATCCGGATCGGCTGGGTATTGCTCTGACCGACTGCATCACCATGGACGCTTTCCTGCGTGATTTCGGTCCTGAATTCGCCACCCGCTATCAGGGACTGCGCCATGACTCCGGGGATCCGCTGGAGTGGGGCGAGAAAGCTATCGCCCATTATCAGAAATTGGGTATCGACCCGATGAGTAAAGTGCTGGTGTTCTCCGATAACCTCGACCTCGGCAAAGCGGTCGATCTGTATCGCCACTTCTCCTCGCGGGTGAATCTCAGTTTCGGTATCGGCACCCGGTTAACCTGCGACATCCCACAGGTGAAACCGCTGAATATCGTCATAAAACTAGTAGAATGTAACGGCAAGCCGGTGGCGAAACTCTCCGATAGCCCGGGTAAAACCATCTGCCACGATAAGGCGTTCGTCCGCGCCCTGCGCGAGGCCTTCGACCTGCCGCCGATTAAAAAGGCGAGTTAAAAAAACGGCCCGGCGGCGTTACGCTGCCGGGCCGACCAACATCTCTACTGCGGCAATCTCGTCCTGATCACCTCGGCAAAATACTCCGCGCCGGTCAGTAAAATTTCATCATTAAAGTCGTAGCAAGCGTTATGCAGCGGCGTATTGCCCTGAGTATCAGACGCATCGCCGTTACCTAAAAAGATGAAACAGCCGGGAATCTCCTGCAGGAAGGCGCCGAAGTCCTCCGAAATCATCATCTGCGCGACGTTGCCGTCGACATTTTCCGCCCCCACGACGTTCACCGCCGCATTGACCGCGACATCAACGCATTGCTGCCAGTTCACCGTCGGGGCGAATTCATGGGTATAGCTAAACTCGCACTGCGCGCCGTGCATCGCGCAAATCGCTTCGCTGATGGTCCGCATGCGCGCTTCCAGCAGCGCCTGTACGTCAGCGGAGTAGCTGCGGGTATCCCCTTTAATTTCCACATGCGTGGGGATCGCATTGCGGATACCGTCAGTATGAAGCTCCGTACAGGAGATCACCGCCGGCACGTTCGGGTCGATATTGCGTGAAACGATGGTCTGCAGCGCCAGAATAATTTCTGCCGCAATCACCAGCGGATCCTTCGCCATATGCGGCCGGGCGGCATGCGCCCCCTGCCCCTTAATACGGATAATAAAGTTATCTTCGCTGGCCATAATGCCGCCGACACGGGTGGCGATGGTCCCGGCTTTCATACCCGGCATATTGTGCAGGCCGTAAATCTCCTCGATGCCGAAACGCTCGATAACGCCGTCCGTCATCATCGCATTGGCGCCATAACCGGGTTCTTCCGCAGGTTGAAAAACAAAACAGACGGTTCCGTTAAAGTTTTGCCGCTGCAATAGCAACTGCGCCGCGCCCAGCGCAATGCAGGTATGGCCATCATGCCCGCAGCCGTGCATCCGTTCGGCGGTCGTGGAGCGGTAAGGCCGTTCGCCCTGTTCGTTCAATTGAATAGCATCGATGTCGGCGCGGATGGCGATAACACCGTTACCGTCGCCGCATTTCAACACGCCCACCAGCCCGGTTTTACCTATATTACGGTGAACCTCAATGCCCATCGCTTCGAGTTTCTCGGCGATAAACTGCGAGGTTTTGACTTCTTCAAAGGCGCTTTCCGGATTGGCATGCAGGTGATGGCGCCAGGCAATAAGCTGCTGCTTTAACTGTTGTTGATTCATTCTTCACTCCTGTAAAAATTATGCCGCACGCTGCGCGCGCTGTAATACCACCTGCAGCAGCACATTGGCGCCGGCAATGAGATCTTTGGCTTCGCTATGTTCATTGACGTTGTGGCTAATGCCGTCAACACAGGGGACAAAAATCATCCCTGCGGGGCATACCGAAGCCATAAATTGCGCGTCGTGGCCGGCGCCGCTCGGCAGGCGCCGATAACTGAGGGCTTGACGTTTCGCCTCCGCTTCAACGGCATTGACGATTTCATCGGCAAAAATGACCGGGTTAAAACGCACCAGTGAACGGCTGGCTATCTCCACCCCCTCTTCCTGCGCCGTTGTGACGACAAACTCGGCTAAGCGCCGTTCCGCCTCAATTAAGATAGTGTTATCGGTATTGCGTAAATCCACCGACATCACGACGTGATTTGGAATGACGTTAATCAGGTTGGGTTTAACGCTCATATGCCCGACGGTAGACACCTGATTGCCGCCGAGGCCCATCGCCAGTTCACGGGCGAAAACGGCGATTTTCGCCGCTGCAAGGCCGGCATCGCGGCGCATGGACATAGGTGTCGTACCGGCATGATTCGACACGCCTGTTAGCGTAAATTCTTGCCATGAAATACCCTGCACGCCGGTGACGACGCCGATATCAATCCGTTCCTTATCGAGGATAGGTCCCTGTTCGATATGTAGTTCGACGTAGCTATCTACCGGCAGATTGCCCGGCTGATGTTCGCCTTTATAGCCAATCTCCCGCAGCGCCTCGTCAAGAGTAATGCCGTTGTGGTCTTTTGCCGCCAGGGCCTGCGCCAGTGGATACTCCCCGGCAAACACCACGCTTCCCATCATATCGGGCTGGAAGCGCACCCCCTCCTCATTGGTAAAGAAGGTTACGGCTAACGGACGTCGCGGACGAATCCCGGCATCCTGAAGGGCGGCAATCACCTCGAGACCGGCCATCACGCCGTAGTTGCCATCGTACAGGCCGCCAGTACCCACGGTGTCGATATGCGACCCCATCATCACCATCGGTAGCGCCTCTTCTCCGCGATAAACACCGGTAACGTTGCCGATAGCATCGATATAGATAGTCAGCCCCAGCGCTTTCATCCGGGCAACAACAAAGTCCCTACCGGCTTTATCTTCCGCGGTCGCCGCAAGGCGGCAGACGCCGCCGCCTTCCAACGCGCCGCATTCACCAAGCGCGAACAGGGAATCGATCAGCCGCTGGCCGTTTATCTGTAGATCATGACTCATAAAACATCTCGCTATTGTTCGGGGTTACTGGAACATGCCGTAAAAAATGGCGGATACGGTAATTAACCCAATCAGGGTGACGAAAACGTTGCTGGCTTTGCCGCGATACGGCGCCAGCACCGGTAACTTATGAATGGCATACATCGGCAACAGCAGTAGAATCGCCGCCCCGGTCGGGCCGCTGATGCACTCGATAATGCCGAGGATGCTTGGGTTCTTATAGGCGGCGAACCAGCAGGTGAGGACCATAAAAACCAGAATAACGGCGTCAACTGCGCGGATAGTCGGTTTTTTCCCCCGCGCGGCGGCGGCCTCGATAATCAGATCGCGCAGCGATTCATAAGCGCCGATATAGTGGCCAAGAAACGATTTCGTAATCGCGACAAACGCAATGATTGGCGATAGCCAGGCAATAATCGGCGTCTCAAACTGGTTGGCGAGGTACGACAGGATCGACAAATTCTGCGCTTTTGCTTCCGCTAACTGCTGCGGCGACAGGCTCAACACGCAGCTGAGAACGAAAAATAGCACCACCACGGTCATTAACAGGATGCCATAGCGCTGGATCTGCGCGCATTTGCGCTCGGCAAGCGCGAGTCCGTAGCGCTGCTTCTGGCGCACGACCATCGGCGAGACGATCGGATAGTGGTTAAACGACATAACCAGCACCGGAAATGTCATCCACAGCGTTAGTAAAATGCCGCGCCCATCGCCCATTGCGCTGAAGTTCACGGTGTGCAAAATCGCGCCGTTCCAGTGCGGGAACAAAAACAGCGCCATAAAAATAAGTGAAATAATGAAGGGATAAACCAGGGTGCTCATCACGCGCATAATCAAACGCTGCCCGAGGCGGACAATAAACATCAGCCCGAGGATCAGCACGATGGACACCACTGCCCGCGGCGGCTCCGCCAGTCCCAACTGATGGCTGATAAAACTCTGCGCTGTATTCGTAATAGCTACCGCATACATAATCAAAATGGTGTACACGGCGAAGAAATAGATAACGGTAAACACCTTCCCCGCTAGCGCGCCAAAATGCTCGCCAATGACATCGGTGATCGTGCTTTCCGGCGTGTTGGAAGAATAAATAAATCGCGCCAGCCCGCGATGCGCCAGATAAGTAATCGGAAAAGCGAGAGCAAAAACGATAAGCAGCGGCCAGAAACCGCCAATCCCGGCGTTAATCGGCAGAAACAACACCCCGGCGCCAATTGCCGTGCCGAACAGGCCAAGCACCCACACGGTATCTTCGCTATGCCACTTTGCGGCATCGCAACATCCTCTTTCTGTCACAGCATTTTCAGTATTCATCGGTCAGGTTCTCTCTATGCATTACGCGAATCCGCGTATGTTTTCGTTATTAGTCAGAACGCATGTCATACCGAGGGCTCGTAGGGTAGGTAAGATGGCCCTCTTGTTATTGCCGATGGCGATTAGCCATTACGGCCAAACCAGACGATGTCTTCATAGACATCCGGTGACGTGTCTCCTTCAGTGCTGATTAACAGGACCTGCGCATCGGCATTCAGGCGCAGCGCTTCGGCAAGTTCTCGGTATTCCGGCTGGGTCATCAGCGCATAAAGCACTCCCGCGCCGATGGCGCCGGATTCGCCGGAGATAAAGGGTTCATCGGTACCTGGCCGCGGCGCGGCCAGCAGGCGCATGCCGTTAGCGGCAAGACAATCATCGGCAGAGATAAAACAACGGGCATGGTCACGCAGCATCGGCCAGCTGGTGATATTGGGTTCGCCGCAAGCAAGGCCGGCCATTAACGTCGCCATGTCGCCGCCGACGCTGTGCGGTTGCCCGTCATTGATGGTTGCCGAACGGTACAGGCAGTTCGCTTTATGCGGTTCAAGGATCACTATCGTCGGCGCATCCTGCTGCATCTTCTCAACGAAATACCCCATAATGCTGCCGGCAAAAGAGCCGACGCCGGCTTGTAAAAACAGATGCGTAGGCATCCTGGCGCCGCTTTGCGCCAACTGCTGCCAGGTTTCAACGGCGAGCGTCATATAACCTTGCATGATCCAGGTAGGGATCTGTTCATAGCCCTGCCAGGCGGTGTCCTGCAGCAGTACCCACCCCTGCTCTTTGGCGGTTTTATCCGCCAGACGGACGGTATCGTCATAATTGAGTTCGGTTATTGTGCACTCAGCACCATGCTGGCGAATATTCTGCGCGCGTACCGGCGAGGAACCTTTAGGCATATAAACAACCGCCCGTAGCCCAAGCTGCTCCGCCGCCCACGCCACGCCGCGGCCGTGGTTGCCATCGGTGGCGGTGACAAACACAATATCTTTAATACGGGCTTTAATTTCTGGT
This sequence comes from Klebsiella sp. K-3, assembly GCF_051207495.1. NCBI lineage: Bacteria > Pseudomonadati > Pseudomonadota > Gammaproteobacteria > Enterobacterales > Enterobacteriaceae > Klebsiella > Klebsiella sp. K-3. The sequence goes on from NZ_JBPNXF010000009.1 coordinate 181,169, forward strand.
GAATTAAGATCGCTAAAGCTCAAAGTATTAATATCGCGCCCAAGCTGTTCAGCGAGATATTTTCCCATCGCATAAGAACCGCCTAATCCTTTAAAGGCGTTAAGGCCGAAACGCTGCGCTTCATCCTTTATATGCAACGATCCCAGCCCGAGACGCTGGCTTAAATAATCCAACTTGCGCAGCGGCGTTACCCGATAGGCGGGGAATTTTTGATGGAATGCCAGCACTTCGTCGCCAACGTTTTCATTGAGCAGACTGAGGTCCACCCCCTGTTCATACGGCAGATGCCGGGCGTTGAGTTGATATTTAATCGTGTCCGTCATAAATAAACCTTTTATCCATATCGTCGTACGACGATGAATTAATCAACGACCAGCCCGGCCAAATAAAGGGCGCAGGGATCCGCGCGGCCAATAAAGAGATGGTCGAATAAATCGATGTATACCCGTCATACTCCAAGTTGCATGTGCGTTGGCTTTCTGCAACTCGAATTATTTAGGCTATAGAAATAACGTCAGTGGCTTTCTGTAGCGATTTCACGCTTTACCACTGTCTGAGATGGTACACTGCCGCCGATGGTTAAATGGCGCAAAATTGCCCATAGCTTCGCAATTTTCACTCTGATTCACCTCTATCACGCAACAAAGTTGCATACGTGAGGTCGATCACAGGTATTTAGGGCGACAAAGATAATGAAACTGGATAGTTGGGATAAAAAAATTCTCACCCTGCTACAGCGCAACAATCGCCTGTCGCAGCGGGAAATCGCCGATCGCGTCAGTCTTTCCGCTTCAGCGGTCAACCGGCGAATTGCCGCGCTGGAAGAGGCTGGCATCATTAAAGGCAGCGTGAGCGTGGTTGATGCCAGTAAAGTGGGCCGCCCAACCACCATCATGGTGCAGGTTACGATCGAGAATGAACGCCTTGACCTACTTGAAGAGGATAAACAGCGGTTTGTCAGTTGCCCGCAGGTGCAGCAGGTTTATTACGTCACCGGCGACTTCGATTTTCTACTGGTGATCAACGTCCGCGATATGGCGGAATACGAAGCCTTGACCCGTGAGCTCTTCTTTGCCTCGGGGAATATCAAATCCTTCCGCACCATCGTATCGATGCAAAACGCGAAGCAGGAAATGACGGTCATTATCGAATAATTCGCGTAAAAGAGGTAAACGGAAGGTAAAGAACGGCCCCGCGGCTAATTTATTTCCGAAATCCGCCCTCCCATGTGCGAATTCTGCTTGTCTGATGGAAGATGACAGGTAACATAGATATCCCCCCGTTGAAGGGGAAGAGACTTTTTTATTGGACTATATAGAGAGAATATTATGAGCGTTGTGCCTGTAGCCGACGTACTCCAGGGCCGCGTTGCCGTTGACAGCGAAGTCACCGTGCGCGGATGGGTGCGTACCCGCCGAGATTCTAAAGCTGGCTTTTCTTTCCTCGCCGTCTATGACGGTTCCTGCTTTGATCCTGTACAGGCCGTTATTAATAATTCTCTGCCCAATTACAATCAGGAAGTATTACGCCTGACCACCGGCTGCTCGGTTATCGTCACCGGCAAAGTCGTGGCCTCCCAGGGTCAGGGCCAGAGCTTTGAAATCCAGGCCTCCAGCGTGGAAGTCACCGGCTGGGTTGAAGATCCGGACACTTACCCGATGGCGGCGAAACGCCACAGCATCGAGTATCTGCGTGAAGTGGCGCACCTGCGTCCGCGCACCAACCTGATTGGCGCGGTAGCGCGCGTACGTCACACCCTGGCGCAGGCGCTGCACCGTTTCTTCGACGAACAGGGTTTCTTCTGGGTATCCACCCCGCTTATCACCGCTTCCGATACCGAAGGCGCCGGTGAAATGTTCCGCGTATCAACGCTGGATCTGGAAAACCTGCCGCGTAACGACCAAGGTAAAGTCGATTTCGATAAAGACTTCTTCGGTAAAGAGTCGTTCCTGACCGTTTCCGGTCAGTTGAACGGTGAGACCTATGCCTGCGCACTGTCCAAAATCTATACTTTCGGCCCAACCTTCCGCGCCGAAAACTCCAACACCAGCCGCCACCTGGCGGAGTTCTGGATGCTGGAGCCAGAAGTTGCCTTCGCGAGCCTCAACGATGTTGCCGGTCTGGCGGAAGCCATGCTGAAGTACGTCTTCAAGGCGGTACTGGAAGAGCGTGCGGATGACATGAAGTTCTTTGCCGAGCGTGTAGATAAGGACGCCATCGACCGTCTGCAGCGTTTTGTCTCTGCTGATTTTGCCCAGGTTGATTACACCGACGCCGTCACTATCCTGGAAAACTGCGGCAAGCAGTTTGAAAACCCGGTGTACTGGGGCGTGGATCTCTCCTCCGAGCATGAGCGTTATCTGGCCGAAGAGCACTTCAAAGCGCCGGTGGTCGTGAAAAACTATCCGAAAGACATTAAGGCGTTCTACATGCGCCTTAACGAAGACGGTAAAACCGTCGCCGCAATGGACGTTCTGGCGCCGGGCATCGGCGAAATCATCGGCGGCTCCCAGCGTGAAGAGCGTCTCGACGTGCTGGACGCGCGTATGGCCGAAATGGGTCTGAATAAAGAAGACTACTGGTGGTATCGTGATCTGCGCCGTTACGGCACCGTACCGCATTCCGGCTTCGGTCTGGGCTTCGAGCGTCTTATCGCCTACGTAACCGGCGTACAGAACGTTCGCGACGTGATTCCTTTCCCACGTACGCCACGTAACGCCACATTCTAATCGCGTTTCGTAAAAACACTGACAAGGTCGGCGCAAGCCGACCTTTTTTTATGTCAATTTTCGTGAACGAATTTCAACAAACTTAAACATCAACCTTCACATTTCGTAATTATGTTACTCACTATTTCCTTACCCTTAGTACGTAGATTTCGCACCTTATGTTAAGACACAAGTGAATACGCTGATTGAATTGGCTATTTTTTAATCATTCTGCGCACGTTATGCAAAAATAGCGCCTGAGCGAAAATGGGACGTAATTGAGTCAAAAAATAATCAAATCTGGCTTTATCGAAAATATTCATAACTAATTCATATAGATATATATGAGAAGGTGACAATCTTCGCAAAGTGGAACGGAATTTTGATTGAGTTCACAAAGTTCCTAAAAATACATATTTAGTTACATGTTTTTTCTTTTTGTAACCAATTTACGATATTGGTAGCATTTTCCGGCTAGCGAAACGGCACCACCGATGGAAAGATGCCTTCAGACACCAAACTATCTTCAATAGTTCTGTAAATTTTCATTGACGGAATTTATTGCTGGCGGTGGCAAGTGTCATATAAAAAATATTAATGAGGGTAATAAATAATGATGAAGCGCAATATTCTGGCAGTGGTGATCCCTGCCCTGCTGGTAGCCGGTGCGGCCAACGCTGCGGAAATCTATAACAAAAATGGTAACAAACTGGATTTCTACGGAAAAATGGTTGGCGAACATGTCTGGACCACCAATGGTGACACCAGCAGCGACGACACTACCTATGCCCGTATCGGCCTGAAAGGCGAAACCCAGATCAACGACCAGTTGATCGGTTACGGCCAGTGGGAATACAACATGGATGCGTCCAACGTTGAAGGTTCCCAGACCACCAAAACCCGTCTGGCCTTCGCCGGTCTGAAAGCGGGCGAATATGGTTCATTCGATTACGGCCGTAACTACGGCGCCATCTACGACGTCGAATCCGCAACCGATATGCTGGTTGAGTGGGGCGGCGACGGCTGGAACTACACTGATAACTACATGACCGGCCGTACCAACGGCGTGGCCACCTACCGTAACTCAGACTTCTTCGGTCTGGTGGACGGCCTGAGCTTCGCGCTTCAGTATCAGGGCAAAAACGATCACGACCGCGTTATTCGTAAACAGAATGGCGACGGTTTCAGCACCGCGGCAACCTACGCGTTTGATAACGGTATCGCGCTGTCCGCAGGTTATGCTAACTCCAACCGCAGCGCCGACCAGAAGCGTGACGGTAACGGTAACAAAGCTGAAGCATGGGCAACCTCTGCTAAGTACGATGCTAACAACATCTACGCCGCTGTCATGTACTCCCAGACTTACAACATGACGCCGGAAGAAGATAACTACTTCGCGGGCAAAACTCAGAACTTCGAAGCCGTGGTTCAGTATCAGTTCGATTTCGGTCTGCGTCCGTCCCTCGGCTACGTGCAGACAAAAGGTAAAAACCTGCAGGCTCGCGGCGGCTTCGGCGGCGGCGATGCTGACCTGGTTAAATACATTGAACTGGGTACCTGGTACTACTTCAACAAAAACATGAACGTGTACGCGGCGTACAAGTTCAACCAGCTGGACGACAATTCCTATACTCGTGAAGCTGGCGTTGCCACCGACGACCAGGCTGCGGTTGGTATCGTTTACCAGTTCTAATCTGTAGTACACCCCTTCGTGATATGCCTAAAAAGCAGGACTTCGGTCCTGCTTTTCTGCGTTACTAAGACGAAGATCGTAACTTGCAAAAACCTTCTCGCTTTTTGTCGCAAACGGTTGGCAATTTGTAAATCTACCGTTACCCTGATAGCGGATTTCCCTCAGTAATCACAATGGAACCTCGTCATGTTTGAGAACATTACAGCCGCCCCTGCCGACCCTATTCTGGGCCTGGCCGATCTGTTTCGTGCCGATGACCGCCCAGGCAAAATTAACCTCGGAATTGGTGTTTACAAAGATGAGACAGGTAAAACACCTGTTCTGACCAGCGTAAAAAAAGCCGAGCAATATCTGCTGGAAAATGAAACCACCAAAAACTACCTCGGTATTGATGGTATTCCGGAGTTTGGTCGCTGCACTCAGGAGCTGCTGTTCGGTAAAGCAAGCGCAATTATCAGCGATAAGCGCGCCCGTACCGCCCAAACCCCAGGCGGCACCGGCGGCCTGCGCGTAGCGGCTGATTTCCTTGCCAAAAACACCGACGTTAAACGGGTATGGGTAAGCAACCCAAGCTGGCCGAACCATAAAAGCGTTTTCGGCGCAGCCGGGCTGGAAGTGCGTGAATACGCTTACTACGATGCCGCTAACCACCAGCTTGATTTCGACGGTCTGCTGGCCAGCCTGAACGAAGCGCAGGCGGGCGACGTTGTGCTGTTCCACGGCTGCTGCCACAACCCAACCGGTATCGATCCGACGCTGGAGCAGTGGCAGCAGCTGGCGCAAATGTCCGCCGAAAAAGGCTGGCTGCCGCTATTTGACTTCGCCTACCAGGGCTTCGCCCGCGGTCTGGAAGAAGACGCTGAAGGCCTGCGCGCCTTTGCCGCACTGCATAAAGAGCTACTGGTCGCCAGCTCTTACTCGAAAAACTTCGGCCTGTATAACGAGCGCGTTGGCGCCTGTACGCTGGTTGCCGCCGATCAAGACACCGTCGATCGCGCGTTCAGCCAGATGAAAGCGGTTATCCGCGCCAACTACTCTAACCCGCCGGCGCACGGCGCCTCGGTGGTGGCGACAATTCTCAGCAACGACGCGCTGCGCGCCATCTGGGAACAAGAACTCACCGATATGCGCCAGCGTATTCAGCGCATGCGCTTACTGTTTGTGAATACTCTGCAGGAAAAAGGCGCCAGCCGCGACTTTACCTTCATCACCAAACAGAATGGGATGTTCTCGTTTAGCGGCCTGACCAAAGAGCAGGTACTGCGTCTGCGTGAAGAGTTCGCTATTTATGCGGTCGCGTCCGGGCGTATCAACGTTGCCGGCATGACGCCTGATAATATGGCGCCGCTGTGCGAAGCCATCGTCGCGGTGCTGTAATTCTCAGCCCTGACGCATAAGAAAAAGGCCGCAAACGCGGCCTTTTTTACTTCCTTGAGGTCAGGTATTACCAGACCGGCATTTCATCCTGCAGGAACGGATTATGCAGGCGCTCATATCCCAGCGTCGACAACGGGCCATGACCGGGGATAAACGTCACGTCGTCGCCCAACGGCAGCAGTTTACGTTTAATCGCATCAATCAGTTGTCCATGGTCGCCGCGCGGGAAGTCGCTGCGCCCTACTCCGCCTTTGAAAATCACATCGCCGGAAATCAGCAGACGAGAGGCATCGTCAAAGAAAACCACGTGCCCCGGCGTATGGCCAGGACAGTGCAATACCTGCAAAGCGATATTGCCGACGGTCACCACATCGCCTTCATTCAGCCAGCGGTCCGGTTGCAACGGCTGACACTCATCCAGCCCGAACATGCGGCTTTGCGCCGGCAATCCTTCCAGCCAGAACTCATCTTCTTTTTCCGGTCCAATAATTGGCACACCGTAATGTTGCGCCAGCTCGGCTGCCGCGCCGACGTGATCCAGGTGACCATGCGTCAACAGGATCTGCATCAGGCTGACGCCTGCCGCCGCCACTTCTTCCTTGATGCGCTCGGCATCGCCGCCAGGATCGACCAGAGCGGCAAGCCGGGTTTGTTCACACCAAATTAAAGAACAGTTTTGGGCGAACGCCGTGACCGGAATAATACGATAGTTCATGATGCTCCTTTCGTTACCAGTGCCGTACCGGACCGGTATCAATATGCACAAAGTTGCTACGTGGGTAGTATCCTACACCACCTGAGCGCATAGATAACGCCGCTTTGCGAATATTGCTTAAGGCAACGCCTTCAATGTGGAAATCCATCGCCTGGCCTTTGGTGTGATAGCTGTGTTTCGCTACACCACGGCTTCGTGCGCGAAGTTCATCGTTGGTATCGACGGAGCGATAACCGGAGATGAGCTGGACAGGCTTGTTGGTGCCGAGTAGTCCCTGCAGGCGGTAAAGCTGATCGAACAATCCTGGGTCAATAGACTTAATTTTGTTCGCGCGGAAATCACGGAAAAAGTGGTTAAGTCTTGCTAATTCATCCTGAATATAGCCTCTACCATCGAAAAACTCCGCCTTGAGTGATTCACCGGTGTGCAGGTTATTCAGCGTCAAAATACGCGGTCGGGGGGTCGAGAGGGTGGCAAATGCCGGCGCAGGGAGAATGGCGGCAGCACCGAGGGCAGCGCCACCCAACGCCAGCAATCTGCGGCGATTAGCGTCAAATTTGTCCATGATAATCAGGTCTACAGGTAAATGAATCGTAATATACTTTTCCGCTAAAACATTTTTGGCTGGGTCGTATTGACCGCCGCAATACATTTTTGCGGATTATATGTATATGCACTTCTGGCGCACGAAAGGCACCTTACCGGGCATTATTGCCAACGTCAAGGCAGCCTCACCCCAGGAAATACGGGCCTTGTAGACGACCAGGGCCCGATTTCGTTCAGTGCTAGGACAACATTTTTCGCAGAACTACTTCATTTACCTGATTAATTGTTCCGCTTTTGGCAGAATTTGTGCGCTGGATCGCGCGGTGAGATCGTAATTGTAAATATCTGTTCGATATTGTGTACGTCCATCAGCGCCAACAAAGGCGGTCAAATAATATAAATTAACCGGAATATTTTGCCGAATATTGACGTAGCGCGTATCCCCCTGCTTCAGCGCGTCGGAAATGCGTGAATCATTCCAGCCAGCATCCTGCAAAAGCATATTCGCCAGTTCAGAGGCTTTATTGACGCGAACGCAGCCCGAGCTCAACGCGCGAACATCTTTCTGGAACAGATTGTGGTTCGGCGTATCGTGGAGATAAATAGCATCCGAGCTTGGCATATTGAACTTATAACGTCCCAGCGAGTTGCGCGCGCCCGGCGCCTGCTGGAAACGGAACGGTAGATTCTTCTCGGTGATGGTAGACCAATCGACGCCATACGGATCGATAGCTTCTTTGCTGTTCCAGCCGCGCATCAACGTATAACCATGCTGTTCCAGATAGCCTGGATTGTTGCGCACCTTCGGCAGAATATCTTTGCGCGCCAGCGTCGGCGGCACGTTCCACGGCGGGTTGACTACCACGTTGTTCAACGCGCTGCTCATCATCGGCGTTTTACGATCCGGACGACCGACAATGACTCTCGATGCCAGCACCTGACTGCCGTCCTGGTAATAGACCAGCGAGAACGCCGGAATATTGACCATGATGCCGGTGGACAATTTACTCGGTAACAAACGCAGACGCTGGATATTCAGCGCCAGTACGCCGGCACGCTGCGCCGAAGAAACGTTCAGCCAGTCGCGGGTGGACTGGCCGATGACGCCATCAGCGCCCAGCCCTTGCCAGGCCTGAAAGCGCTTCACGCCTTCTACCAGTTGGCGATCGTAAACGCCGCGCGCGGCAGGTTTTGCTTTCGATTTCGGTTTCGCCGATGGGCTTACCACATCGCCCGGTAGGGCGATTTTCGCCGAATCATCCAGCATGCCGGTACGCTGCAGAATTTCACGCAGGGCGCCAATATCGTTGCTCCACTCGCCCGGACGCAGCGAGGCATTACTGGTCAGCTGCGGCCACGGACGGTTATCCGCCACCAGCGTCAGCAGCGCCTGATGCATTGCTTCATATTGTGAATGTTGTGGCGCCAGTCCGGCAATAAACTGCGGTAGCGAACCGTTATCCAGCGCCAGCTGCCACTGGTTAATCACCGACAGCGGCGGCGTCGCCATTTTGTACGGCGTTGAGCCATACAGCCAACGGTTCCCCTGCATCGGAATACCGCTAATAAAATGCAGATATCCCATCATGGCGTCGGAGAGTACGACATCGCGAGCCATGCCGCTGATGGACGGGTCCGTGAGTAAGCTTACCCATGTGGTGAACTGCGGCTGGAAGCCGGCGATAGCGACCTCTGCCAGCTGCTGCTGGAAGGCCTGTACCGCATCGCGGTTCTCCCACATTGGCTTCATGTCGCGGGCGGCGTATAGCGCCACCAGCGGGTTGATATAAACCGGGTGATAACCCGACGGCAGTAAGGCCTCGATTTCAGCGCGGCTTTTCGCCACGGCATCCGCCGCCAGCGGCTGCTCGCCGGCCATTTGCGCGACCGCAACAGACTGCCCGTCGCTTTGGACTAATGCCGACGAAAGATCGCCCACCGTCGCAGAGCTGTCGGTGGGTATAACTTCAGGCTCTGCGGCCTGGACATTGAACAGTGGAGCAAATGCAAAAGCCAGGCTCAAGCTGAGCACCGACAATTGTCGACCATACCGTTTCTTTAGCAACATCCCTTGCCCCCTGTTAACACATTGCTGCCCGCCTGATGGGGCTTATTCTCAGTATATAAAGGCGAAAACGCTTTTGCCTTACCAAATGTAAAGAAGTTTAAAGGCTATACCTTGTTAGCGTACTGTACAGAAAAACAAAAAGGGCGACAAATTGTCACCCTTTTTCCTATTAATCGACGCCCTTTCAGGAGGCGTCAGCGGTTCCAGGCAGCGCTTCCGGTACCGGCGCGGCAAAACCGCGCAGGCCGACAACGTGTACGTGTTCGTGATTATTAAACACTTTACGCACCAGTTTATAGGTGGTGCCTTTTTCCGGGCTGATATTTTCCGGGGCCGCGATAATCAGCTGCATCTCCAGACGTTCACACAGTTCGAACAGCGTGGCGATAGAGCGGGCATCAAGACGCGCTGCTTCATCGAGGAACAGCAGACGGCAAGGCGAGATATCCTTCCCGCGCAGACGACGGGATTCATCTTCCCAGCTCTGCACCACCATCACCAAAATCGACATCCCGGTACCGATCGCTTCACCGGTCGACAGCGCGCCGGACTCCGCGCGCAGCCAGCCGTCTGAACCACGGTTAACTTCCACTTCCATCTCCAGATAGTTGCGGTAGTCGAGCAGTTCCTCGCCGATGGTTTGCGGCGTACGTTGCCCCATATCAATCTGCGGGTTCAGGCGTTGATACAGTTTTGCCAGCGCTTCCGAGAAGGTCAGGCGATTGCTGTTAAACAGATCCTGATGCTGCTCATGCTGTTCAGACAGGACATCAAGCAGCGTCGAGTGGGTCTCGCGCACGTTGACGTTCAGACGCACGCTGTTGACCTGGCCGAACGACACGCTCTGCAGCCCCTGGTTGAGCATGCGAATACGGTTCTGTTCACGCTGGATGGTCTTGCGAATGATATTCGCCACGCTGCGGGAGCTGATCGCCAGCTTCTGTTCACGGTTGGTCAGCTCTTCGGTCAGACGGCTGAGTTCGATTTCCATCTGCTCGATCGCTTCTACCGGATCATCGGTGCGAATAATATCCTGGCGGATTCGCTCGCGCAGATGCTGATAAACGGCAACGAAGAACTGAATTTTGCGCTCCGGACGTTTCGGATCTTCCGAAATACGCAGGACGTCGCGCAGGTGTTCGTTATCGGCGACCGCCAGACGCAGCGCGCCCAGCGCCTTATCCGACATCGAACGCAGTTCGTCGGCGGAGAGATAGGCCAGCTCGCGGCGGTGAAGACGACGTTCCACGCCGTTGTCTTTCACCAGACGCATCACCGCGCACCATCCCGCTTTAGCGCTCACTACCTGCTCGCGCATTTCGCAGTAATCGCGCTCCAGCTTGCGCAGTTTGCGGGTCAGGTTGTCCATCTCCGCTTCGCAGAAGGTCAACGCTTTCTCCAGCTGATTACGGCGGGAGCGGTTGTTGCTCAGCTGCATATGCAGTTCATCACGACGCGCACGCGCACGCTCTTCCGCGCCGGCATCGGCGCGCACGCCGATATCCTGCAGCTCTTTATACAGATCGTTGAGCAGCTCTTTCTTGGTGTCATACGAGCTTTTCAGCGACGCCAGCACCTGGTTGTACTGGTTCAACTGCGCAACGTGGCTACGCATCGCTTCGCGAGCGCGGCTACGCTCAGATTCTGCTTGTTGCAGGCGCTGGCGCAGCTTCTCGTTGAGATCGCTGTTGCCGCTGAGCATCTCCGCCGAGTCAGAGTAGCTGAAGTGGGCGCGGCGCTGCACGACTTCCGCCAGCGCGAAAGCCTGCTGGCGCGCATCGCGCTGGATTTGCTGCGAATAGGCGTAGTCTTCTTTCAGCTGTTCAAACTGTTCCGGGTCGCTCTGCAGTACCGAGACGATCGGTTCCAGTTTCGCCAGCTGATTGCCATGCTGCTGGATAAAGCGCGCCGCTTCCTGCGCTTCGTCCAGGCGCTCCTGGATTTCATCTACGCGATCGGCCAGCGTCTCATCGGCCAGCAGATTCAGGCGCGGCAGCAGGCGGTTAAGCGCCGACACACCCTCTTTCGCCTGCTCGTACTGGACGCGGTTCTGTTGGTTATCGCTTTCATGCGCATTCAGCGCGCGCTCGAGTTCGCCGCGGCGGCTATTGAGTTTGCGGATCTCTTCTTCCGGGTCGTCATCAAAGGCAACCGCCAGATGGCTACCGATGAAGCGGCTGAAGGCCTGATGCAGGCGCTGCGTTTTCTGCACGTCAAACGACAGCGTAGCAAAACGCTCGGAGAGGCTTTCGCGCTCTGCGTGCAGCGTTTCGATGCGGTTTTCACGGGCGGCGCGGCCAAACAGCGGCAGCGTCGGGAAGCGCGAATAGCGCCACTGGCGGTCGGCAATTTTCACTACCACCGCTTTTTCCAGCTCATCGACGCTGAAAACGCTGTCATCGAAGGACTGCGGATCGCCTTCGATCAGATACAGGTCTTCCGGGCAATCTTCCAGCCCTTCGAGCTGCTCCGCCACCTGTGACAGATCCGGAACCACGATCGCATGGCGCGATGGGCCATAAAGCGCGGAGAAGTACGGGGCATCTTCGAGGCTAACGTCGTCGTAGATTTCCGACAACAGCACACCGCCAAAGCGCTCCGCCAGCGCGTTCAGACGCGGGTCTTCAGAACCGCCCGGCTGGCTGAGACGCTCGATTTCTTCGTCGATGGCGCGCTTGCGGGCGCCGACTTCATCACGCTCAACAATTGCTTCGCGCTCGCGCTCCAGCAGTTGCTGCAGGTACTCGGTGACATCCTGGCTTGATTCAAACTGCTCGCCGCTCTGCTCGCACAGCTGGTTGAGGCTGTTTTGCGCCGCCAGCCAAATCGGCGCCCGGCGCATCAGCGTCTGGGTACGCGACTGCAGCTGTTCCAGCTCCTGACGCAGAGCCATGCGCTGTTCCTGAGCGTTAGAAACGCTATCGGCTAACGAAGCGATACGCGCTTCCAGCTCCTGATGCAGCGTTTCCAAATCGTCGATATCGTAGCGTTTGCCCTGGCGCTTACAGAACTCGGCCAGCTGGCGCTCGGCGTCCTGTTGTTCACGCAGACGCTGTTCCAGCTCGTTGAGACGGCTACGCAGCCCATGAGCCTGCTCCGCCAGGTGGCGCTGGTTGACGCCGTCGCGTAATAATTCACGCGCCACATCCCAGGCTTCATTACGCGCCAGCGGACCGTTGATCGCCGCAACAAGCTGATACGCTTGTTCAAACTGGCTGTGCGCGGTTTGCGCCACGCTCATTTTCTGTTCCAGCGACAGCATTTTTTCCGTCGCTTCCAGCTCTTTCGCCTGGAAAGTTTCCAGCCATTCGTCGGCGCTGTCGGCGGTTAAATCCGGCAGGTGACACAGCGCACGCGCGCGTTCCAGCGCCTGTAGCGCCTGATTGTATTGAATGGCGCGAGTCTGCTGCACGTCGAGCGCCTGCTGGTAATCGGCGAGCTGGCTTTTCAGCTCATCCACTTCCAGTTCGGCGGCCTCGGCGCGGGCTTCGTTTTCTTCCTGCTGGTCGGCGGCTTCCGCCACCACTTCATTTTGCTCTTCCAGACGAATCTGCAGTTCGTCGAGATCCGCCTCGTAGCGCTCGATTTTTTCCTGCTGACGCAGCGCGGTTTGTACCAGGTTCAGGTGATCGCTGGCGGCCTGATAATCAGCTTCCAGATCGCCTTCTGCGCCGTTGTGTTCCTGCAGCTCGCGCGCCATATCGACATGTTTGTACTGCTCTGCCGCCAGCTGCGAACGCGAGGTAAAGAGCTCGCGACGGTACTCCAGCGCTTTATCCAGATGGATTCGCCGCTCGTTGGCGTGGCGCATGTAGTCCGCCGCCACGTAGTTGGTGGCTTCGCTGATAAGGTGCTTAAACAGATCGCGATCGGACTGAGTAACGCGAATCGCTTCCAGGGTCATACGGTTTTCACGCAGCGCCGCTTCCATATCCTGGAACGCCTTACGCACGCCGCTGTTCTCCGGCAGCAGGTAATCGCGCAGGGAGCGGGTAATGGTGCTGGAGATCCCGCCGTACAGCGAGGCCTCAATCAGGCGGTAGTATTTGCTACGATCGGATGCTGAACGCAGACGACGCGCTACCACGCCCAAATCAAACATCAGCGAGTGATATTCGGTAATCGAGTTGAACTGTTTGAATTGCACCCCTTCCATCGCGTCGAGCTTGTCTTTCAGCTCGTTGAGGCTCACGACGCGCGCCTGGCGCTCGTTAAGGGTTTCGGTCAGCAGTTGGGTCGGCTGGATCGAAGTTGGCAATCCCTGGATGGCAAATGGCTTAATATCGACTTTACGATCGCGCCCGGCAACCTGCTGCAGACGTACCCCGACGACCACGCGCTGGTGGCGTGAGTTGATCACATCGAGCACCGAGTAACAGACCCCAGCGCGCAGTTTACCGTGCAGGCCTTTATCGCGCGAACCGCTGGTGGCGCCCGCTTCGGTGGTGTTACGGAAGTGCAGCAGGGTTAAATCCGGGATCAGTGCCGTGACGAAAGCCGCCATGGTCGTGGATTTACCGGCACCGTTGCCCCCGGAAAGGGTGGTTACCAGCTCATCAAGATCGAAGGGCCGGGCAAAAAAACCGTTCCAGTTAACCAGCGTCAGCGAGCGAAACTTACCGCGTTCAATCATTATTCTTCCTCCCCGCTATCCGGCTGATTCTCTTCATTCTCATCATTGAGCTGCAGGTGATTCTCCAGCGCCATCGCTTCGCCGTCGCGGATCATGCGCAGCTGCGCTTCGCGCGGATCGTCGCCAACGCGCACGTCAGCGCCAAAGCGGAACACCGATTCGGTGATGCGGAATTTACTGCTGTCGTGGCCCATAAACCACACCATGCCGAGGCGGCGCAGGCGGTTGAGGGACGCGCGCATTTTTTCCTGCAGCTTCTGGCGGTCGAGGTCGGAACCGGTGGAACGGTTGTTCACCAGCTTCAGTAATTTACTTTCGTCCGCCAGCGTCAGCAGCTCATCGTAGAGCTCCTGCTGGGTGAAGATGCCTTCATTAGCCAGACGTTCGGGGCTGAGATAGAGGTAGCAAAGAATTTTGCCGACCATCATATCCAGCTCTGACAATACCGAGCGCGGGATCAAGGTCGTGGAGCGCGGGCGCAGGTAGAAGAACCCCTCCGGCGCGCGGATCAGCTCAACGTTGTAGCGAGCGTAAAACTCTTCCAGGTAATCCTGAAAATCCATCAAAAATGCGTGATTATCCAGCTCATCGAGGCCAATGTGACGGCCTGCGCGCAGGGCGCTATCCAGCGCCGGAAATAACGGATTGGCCAACGCCTGCGCCAGCTTAGCTGGCATCACTTGTTCAATATTTGTCAATGACATGCGCCTGTACCTTGGCTCCGTAATCATTAATCGGCTGCCATTTTGCCGGCAGTCCGGTGAAATCTGCCTGGGCGACGCCCAGCTGTACCGCCTGGTCAACGACGATTCGCGCGACGTCAAAGTGACGCGCGCGCGGATACTGCGCCAGGAACTCTCGCGCCACCAGGCCGAGATCCAGCGGCATACCCTTCTCTTTGTAAACCACCAGCTGCGCTTCAATCAGCGCGGCCAGCTGCTCGCGAATTTCGTTGAACTCTTCGAATTCGAGGTCTGCCGGCAGCTCGCCGGTGACTTCTTCATCGCGCAGCGCCATCTCTTCATCGCGCATATCCAGCAAACGGTCGGCGCTAGCGTAGGTCAGCGCCCACGGAGCATCGAAGTAGGTCTGCACCGACTGACGCAAACGCTGGGCGAAAACGCGGTTTTTATCCATATCGATGGCGGTACGGATAAATTTATGTACGTGACGATCGTAACCGATCCACAGGTCGATAGCCTGTTGGCCCCAGCTGACGATACGGTCGAGCTTGCTTTGCAGGTCGAACACCAGACGGTCGACAAAATGCAGATCGTCGCGCGCGATGGTGGCGTCCTGGATACGCAGCAGGTTGGCCTGCAGCTTGTCGCCCGCCGCATCCAGGGTATCCTGCAATTCGCGCAGGGTGCCGGAGGTTTCGGACAACAGCAGTTCACAGCTGGAAATCGCCGCGCGCCAGTCTTTGTTCAGCAACTGGGCGATATCATCTTTCACCTGCTGCTGCTGCTCATCCATGATGCGTTGAGTCAGATCGATACTATCGAAGATTTCCGCCACCGAATATTTCAGCGGCGCAAAAACGTTGCGATGCCAGTGGAATTCATCGCCGCCCTCATCCGCGGAATCTGCCGCCCGCTTCAGTTCGCCGGCCACAATCGACAGCTGCATCGACAAACGCAGGGTAGAAAATTCGCGCTGGCGAATGTAGTAGTCGGTAATGCCGATACCTAACGGCGTCAGGCGGTAGATCGCATTCCCTTCCGTTATTTCGCTGGTAAAGCGGTTCAGCAGACGCTGGCGCACCATATCGTTGATGGCGTTATTGGCGCGCTGGCTGATGGTTTCGCTGGTCTGCTCAAACGCATCACTAACGTGGCGGAACGCGTCCACCAGTTCTCCCTCGGTCATTTCCCCTTCCAGCCGCTCGCCGTTCAGCGTGGCGACAGCCAGCAGAAAAGAGAGTCTGTCGACCGGCAGCGAGATGGAAAAATCATTTTTCCTGGCCCAGGCAACCAGTTCGGGGACTGTCTGGGAAAATTCACTCATAGTTTATCCTTGCATCTGCGGCTGTGCGCCTGGATCTTTCTTAAGCGCGGTGACATGAATATAGCGGCCCAGGCTGATATACGGCTCCTGGCGACAGTAGCGCGTTTCCAGCTCCAGCAGCGCCGCAAAGCTGTCATGCTGTTTACGTTTCTCACGCAGATAATCATGAAACACCCGCACGCCGGTTTTACCGGTTATCTGCCAACCGAGATCTTCCAGCCAACCGTAAACCTGCTGCGGATCGCGCGGATAATCCGGCGATAGCGTGCGTTTTTTCTTTTTCGGCATGCCAATTTGCACGTAGTCGAAGTTTCCGGCGACCATATTGTGCATCAGCAGGCCGTTAGCATTGTAGAACATTAACGACAGCGCGCCGCCCGGGCGCAATACCGACCACAGCGTGCGCAACATTTCCTGCGGTTCCGCGACCCACTCAAGCACCGCATGAAACAGTATCAGATCGACGGGGCTTTCCAAATGCTGAGCAATATCCTGCGCCGCGCATTGTACAAAATGCATGTTGTCGATCACACCTTTATCGCGGGCCGCCTGCTGAGCGCGAGCCACCATTTCGGCGGAAAGATCGCATAGCGTGACGTGGTGGCCTAATTCCGCGACGCGGATCGCCGTTTGCCCTTCGCCGCCGCCGGCATCAAGCACCCGCAACGGCCCTGGCCCCATCTGCGTTAGCAGCGGTTCCAGATCCTGCCAAAGGATCGCCTGGCGCAGTTGGCCCTTGGTGGTGCCATAAATATTGCGCGAAAACTTTTCAGCGATGTCATCAAAATTGCGATCCTGCACGGACGACTCCACAAGCCAACACAAAACCGCTATTTTGTCATACCCACGGCGATAATGAAGCGATCTGTTATAAGATCCACGCAGAACTTTGCTTATATGGTTAAAAAAGGAACCATTTGGGATGCTTTTCACACTGAAAAAGGTATTGGGCGGCATGATGCTGCCGCTTCCTCTGCTGTTATTGCTGATGGCGATCGGCATCATCCTGCTATGGCGCAGCAGTTTTCAGAAAACCGGCAAAGCGCTGGTTACTCTGAGCTGGCTGTTGCTGGCGCTATTAAGCCTGCAGCCGGTGGCTGACGGGTTGTTAAAACCGATCGAGAAAAGCTACCCGACCTGGCGCGGCGGCAAATCCGTTGAGTATATTGTGGTGCTGGGCGGCGGTTATACCTGGAATCCACAGTGGGCGCCAAGCTCGAACCTGATCAACAACAGTCTGCCGCGGCTGGCTGAGGGGATACGCCTGTGGCGGGAAAACCCAGGCGCGAAAATGATCTTTACCGGCGCGGCGGCCAAAACCAACCCGGTTAGTACCGCCGAGGCGGGGGCGCGCGTCGCCGAAAGCCTCGGCGTACCGCGTAGCGCGATTATCGTCCTTGACCGACCAAAAGATACCGAACAGGAAGCGGCTGAAGTCAAAAAAGCCATCGGCGCGGCGCCATTCCTGCTGGTGACGTCCGCCTCGCACCTGCCGCGAGCGATGATATTTTTCCGCCATGCCGGACTGAATCCGTTACCGGCGCCTGCCAACCAGCTGGCGGTGGAATCGGCGCTTAACCCCTGGGAGCGCGCCCTGCCGTCACCGTATTGGCTGATGCACAGCGAACGCGCGATTTACGAGACCCTGGGACGAAGCTGGCAGTGGCTGAAGGGAGCGTCAGGCGATCCAGGGCAGGATTGATTTCGCGGCAAGCGAGAAACGGGCGCGATCGAAGCGCCCGGTATTCACCAGACTTTCGACTTCATCCCATAGCTGATACAGCCAACGCCGCCAGACGAAAGACTCCGCGACCGGCGCCCGCTGCAGGTAGCGCCAGAGTAACTGCTCCCCTAACCCGCCGTCGGCGAGGCGGAACAGTTCGTACTCGCGCGGCGCCCACAGCATCATCCCCGGACCGACCATCGCCAGCAGCTGATCGCTGCGCGCGTCTTTGAGCATACTACGTAGCGTAAAGCAGCCATGAACCAGCACGCAGTTATCGCTAAAATCACTAAACAGCTGCGGCAGGCTCTCACGACTGCGGAATAAAATGCGCTTATCCTGCATCGTCAGCCCGGTGTCGTGATAGAGGTTGAGCGTGCTCCACAGCATTTCTACCCGCTGGCGATACCAGTGAGGCCAGAGGTTTTCCTGAGTGCTATCGACCATCCCCACACAGCCGCCGCTATCGTGGCGATGCCACGCCAGTAACCCTTCGACAATCTGATCCTGCAGCTGCTCCCACCGCTCGGGCGTACGCGCCGGCGCTTCCACTGAAACGCCGCGTAACCGTTCAATCAGCAATACGTCAGGTCCAGGATGTTCTTCATGCGTCATGACGCCGTATACCACCGGCATACGAACGGTGCCGCTACGGGCAAGCAGCGAAATTTTCCACGCCAGCTGGCGCGCTACGCCGGGCGTAGTAAAGCTTTTCGCCAACAGCGGCATTGGGTTTCCCTGCGCATCATACAGCGACCATAGCGCTGACGAGGGTTTCTCGCTAACGCACTCCACGCGACTTAGCTTCTCGCCAAGCAGGTGGCTCAGTTCGGCTCGCAACTGTTCCATCATAGATACCCTCATGAAAACTACTGTTTTCATAATGAGCGTATGGGGGCGACTTGTCAGCGGATAAGATCAAAAATGGGCTAATTAGCGGCAGAAATATGTCCCCTCCAGGCGAAGGGGACGGTAAGGATTAACGCAATTCGGCGCGGACGCGCTCCAGATCTTCCGGCGTATCAACGCCGGTGCCAGGAACCACTTCCGCCACCGCGACGTGGATTTTTTCGCCATACCACAGTACGCGCAGCTGTTCGAGCATCTCAATTTGCTCAAGCGGGCTTGGCGCCCAGCTAACGTAACGACGAATAAAACCAGCGCGATAACCGTAAATACCAATATGGCGTAGCAGGGAATCACCAATTTCTTCGCGCGATTTTGCAAAACGATCGCGATCCCACGGAATAGTCGCGCGAGAAAAATAGAGCGCGTAGCCGTCGGCATCCATGACCACTTTGACCGCATTCGGGTTAAATGCTTCTTCGGCATCGTGGATAGGTACCGCCAACGTTGCCATCCCGCTGGTGCTGGCCGCGAGGTTTTCCGCCACCTGTCGCACGATCGCCGACGGGATCATCGGTTCATCACCCTGAATATTGACGATGATGGTGTCATCGCTGAAAGCGCATTTTTCAACGACTTCCGCCAGACGTTCGGTGCCGGATTGATGGTCCGCGCGGGTCATGCAAACCTCGCCGCCCGCGGCTTCAACCGCACGCGCGACATCTTCATGATCGGTGGCGACGATAATGCGATCCGCGCCAGATTCGCGGGCGCGCTCCAGCACGTGGACTATCATCGGTTTACCGTTGATATCCTGCAGAGGTTTTCCCGGCAGACGCGTGGAGGCAAAACGAGCAGGAATAATGACGACGAAACTCATGGCTGGCTCTCTTCTACCGCGAGTGAGCGCGCTTCGTTTTCAAGTAGTACCGGGATGCCTTCGCGCAGCGGGAAGGCCAGGCTGTCGGCTTTGCAGATAAGCTCTTGCTTATCCTGGCTGTAGTACAGCTTACCGTTGCAAACCGGGCAGGCGATAATTTCAAGTAAACGGTGATCCATGATTCCTCCTGATGGACCGAATAGATTTGGCAGCAGCATATCACAGGATGGTCGCCCGCGTATCACGCGGCATCAACGCCCCAACCTTGCCGCTGGTTAGCAAATAGCGTCGCGGGTAACTGGCGCAGCACAACCTCTTCTGCACCTTGCCAGCGCGCAAAATCATTAATTGCCCGCTGGAGCCCGCTTTCCAGCCCGGCAGTCACTTTCACGCCCTCTTCCAGCCACAGCGAAAAGATCTCCAGCATGCCTCCCTTACGGTGCAACTTGCTGTCCATCCTGCCAACCAGTTTGCCCTGATGCAGCAACGGTAGCACAAAGTAGCCATATTGCCGTTTCGGCGCCGGGGTATAGCATTCCAGCCGATAGCTGAAGTTGAATAACTGCTCGGCGCGTTTACGGTCCCACACCACCGGGTCAAACGGCGAGAGCACGGCGCTGTGGCTGGCGGTTAACTTCCCGCCGGGTGCCGATTCCAGCACAGCTTGCAGATCGCGATGCAGCCACATTTCACCCAGTTCCTCAACTATGACCGGCGTCACCAGCCCCTCATCCTGCCAGCCCTTCAGCAGCGCCGGTAATGCAGGCTGGCGTAGGCGATAATAATCGGCCAGCCACTGTGGGCGAAAAATGCCGAGGCTGCGCGCGCTGTTGCGCAGCATAATGGACTCGGCCTCCAGGCGGGAGAGCGCGTCGCGCTCATCATCCCAGTGCGGCATTGCCCGATGTGTTAAATCATAGACGCGATGAAAGTTACGCCGCTCAACGACCATCAGTTTGCCGGCGGTGAATAACCCTTCAAGATGACGTTTATGCGGTTTCCATTCCCACCAGCCGCTGGCGCCTTTACGCGGATGGGAAAAATCCGCCGAGCGAACCGGGCCATTTTGCGCGATATGCGCCAGCAACTCTTCTATGCTGGCGGCATGTTCGTGCATCCACTCTTTATGGTATTTCCAGCCCATCTTGTCGGGATTCAACATCCGATGGCGTACGAGGGCGAAATCGCTGCGCGGCAAAAAACAGGCCTCATGAGCCCAGTATTCCATCAGTTCGCCGCTACGCAGAGAATCATCCAGCCAGTGCTGCGGATAGCTGCCAAGACGGCTAAACAGCACCAGATAAGGGCTACGGGCGACCACGTTGATCGTATCGATTTGCAGCAGCGACATCTGCTGGATGGTAGAAAGGATGTCAGTCTGGCGTGCGCGACGCCGGGGCTTTTTTAGTAACCCTTGCGCCGCGAGATGAAGATGGCGAGCTTCTTTTAGCGACAGTTGCAATACCGACATGCAGGTTCTCCGTAGGGGATTCAAGCACAGCGGCGAGCAAAACCAGTACGCAGGTTAACGTTGCGCCAGCGTCACTAAGTCCGCGAGCAACCGCTGTGCGCGATCATCGGTCATTATGGCGTCAACCGGCAGATACCACCAGTTAGCGGCGGCGAATTCACGACATTTCACCGCGTCTTTCTCGGTCATCAACAGCGTCTGTCCCGAGGTTGCCAGTGCGGCGACTGCGCTTTGACTCAGCGCCTGATGATCCGCCAGCGCTACGGTTTTCACCGGCCGTACGCCGCAGCTTTCAAGCGTCGCGAAAAAGCGCGGCGGATGGCCAATACCGGCCATCGCCACTACGTTGTCGAGGGTCGCAACATCGCGACGCTCGCCGGTAAGCAGGTTCACCGCCATGCCGGGACGCAACTGCATCGGGATTTCCCCCGGGCGCGAGACGCCGCCGTTGACGATAACGGCATCGACGCTTTTCAGGCGGGATGCGCGCTCGCGCATCGGCCCGGCCGGCAACCACCAACCGTTGCCAAAACGGCGTACACCGTCTATCACGACGATTTCTTTATCCCGCGCCAGCTTGTAGTGCTGTAGACCATCATCGGTGACGATAATTTGCAAATCGTGAGCGGCTAATAAGGCTTTTACCGCCTCGCTACGCAGTGGAGCAACCGCCACCGGCGCGCCGGTGCGTTGATGAATTAACACCGGCTCATCCCCCGCCTGCGCGGTACTGGTTACATTATCCAGCAACAGCGGGTAGCGGTCGGCTTTGCCGCCATAGCCGCGAGACACCACGCCGACGCGAATGCCTCGCTGCTGCAGTTGCTCCACCAGCCATACCACCACCGGCGTTTTACCGTTGCCGCCGGCGGTCAGATTACCGACCACGACGACCGGCACCGGCGCGCGCCAGGCTTTTTTCCACCCTAGCCTATAGCTAAGACGAATGAAAGCGCTCACCAGGCCATACAGCCAGGAGAACGGCAGCAATAGCCGCCATAGCGGCGATTCGCCGGACCAGATGCGCGCTATCATTGACCGAATTGCATCTTGTGTAGCTGCGCGTAAACGCCTTTATGTTCCAGCAGATCAAGATGGCTGCCGCGTTCAACGATGCGACCATCTTCTACCACCACAATTTCGTCAGCCTGTTCGATAGTCGACAGACGGTGGGCGATAACCAGCGAGGTACGGTTTTTCTGCAGTTCATCCAGCGCCGCCTGAATCGCACGTTCCGACTCGGTATCCAGCGCCGAGGTGGCTTCATCGAGGATCAGGATAGGGCTGTTGCGCAGCAGCGCGCGCGCAATAGCGATACGCTGACGTTGACCGCCGGAGAGCATCACGCCATTCTCGCCGATAATCGTGTCCAGTCCATTATCCATCTTGTTGATAAAGTCCATCGCATAGGCCATACGCGCCGCTTCTTCAATTTGCTCGCGGGTGTACTCTTCGGTACGCGCATAGGCGATGTTATTGGCGACGGTGTCATTGAACAGGTGCACGTTCTGCGAAACCAGCGCCACCTGATCGCGCAGGGAGCTCAGTTTGTACTCGCGCAAATCGTGGCCATCCAGCAGAATCTGCCCCTCGTCGACGTCGTAGAACCGGGTAATCAGGCTGGCAATGGTGGATTTACCTGAGCCTGAACGCCCTACCAGCGCAACGGTTTTCCCTTCCGGGATGCTCAAATTAATGTTACGCAGCGCGGCAACTTCGCGGCCTGGATAGCTAAAGGTGACGTTGTGGAACTCCAGGTTACCTTTGGCGCGCTCAATCACGCGAGTGCCTTCGTCTTTCTCCTGTTCGGAATCCAGAATGGAGAAAAGCGTCTGACATGCGGCCATACCGCGCTGGAACTGCGCGTTGACGTTAGTCAGGGATTTCAGCGGGCGCATCAGCGCGATCATCGACGAAAAGACCACGGTGATGGTACCGGCAGTCAGGGTTTCCATGACGCTTGGGAAACTTGCCGCGTAGAGCACAAAGGCCAGCGCCAGAGAGGCAATCAGCTGAATGACCGGGTCGGAAATGGAGGACGCGGAGACCATTTTCATCCCCTGCAGACGCATCTTATTACTGACCTTGTCAAAACGCTTGGTTTCAACGGCCTGGCCGCCGAACATCAGCACTTCTTTATGCCCTTTGAGCATCTGTTCCGCGCTGGTGGTCACCTGGCCCATGGTGTTCTGCATATTCTTACTGATATTACGAAAACGCTTCGAAACCACCCGAATCGCGACTGAGACGATAGGCGCCAGCACGATAAGAATGAGCGACAGTTGCCAGCTGTAATAGAACATCATGGCGAACAGGCCAATAATTGAGGCCCCTTCACGCACTACGGTTATCAACGCGCTGGAGGAAGATGAAGCAACCTGTTCGGAGTCGTAGGTGATACGCGACAGCAACGTCCCGGTGGACTGTTTGTCGAAGAAGGCGACGGGCATGCCCATCATATGACCGAACAGGCGGCGACGCATCGTCATTACCACTTTGCCGGAAACCCAGGAGATACAGTAGCTCGATATATAGCTACTGATGCCGCGAAGCACCATCAAACCGATCACCACCAGCGGCATCCATAACAGCACTGAGCGATCCGTTTTACCAAAACCATCATCCAATAACGGTTTAAGAAGCGATAACATGAAGGTATCACTTGCCGCGTTAAGCACCAACGCCACGGCCGCTACGATTAGCCCGGCTTTAAACGGCGCTATCATCGGCCAAAGTCGGCGGAAGGTCTGCCACGTGGAGAGATCTTTATCGTTCTGCATTCAATAAACCAGCTTATGTTGAAATAGCCGCATATTCTACCCGTTCTGCGCGTCCCCGCCAAACCACTGATGATACCAACGAGGTAAAAGTTGATCTCGTAAGCTATGGATTTGCCAACCATCTGGAGAAAAAACAATCGTTATTTGCCCCGAGTGCGGTGTATCAAACCACTGATACCCTTGCTCACGATAACGCTGCTCGACTTTACTGGAAGGCATCTTCCATGCATTGTAACGCGCTGCCGAGGCGATAGCCGCCTCTCCTCCTACCCTCTGCAGCAACGTCAGACCAGATGAGGTATTGCTGCCGTGGTGCGGAACCTGAATAAGTGTAGACACAAGATGCTGCCAGTAATGGCTTATCATCCGCTGTTCGGCCGGGATTTCGATATCGCCGGTAAGTAAAACGCTACGCTTGCCGTCATCGACCCTAACTACACAGGAACCATTGTTCCCTTTATGTTCACCCGTAGGCAATGGCCAAAGTGCCTGAAATCGGAGCCCTCGCCAGCGCCAGGTTACCCCTCTGCGACAGGGTAGATGCCCGCGCGCTTTAAGCGGACTACGAATCACGAGATTTGGCCACGCCTGAATAATCGCATTCAGGCCACCGCGATGATCAAGATGCTCGTGGCTCAATATTACGCCTTCCGGGCGGAGGCCGCGCCAGCGTAACCAGGGTACGATAAGCTGCTGGCCGCTATCTCCTCCCGGCCAGGCAGGACCGGTATCGTAGAGCATTGCCGCCCCCTGACGCTCGATGACCACCGCCAGCCCTTGGCCGACATCCAACATCGTCACCCGCCACTCGTCCGGTGAGGCGGCGCGCCAGAAGGGCCAACTAAGGAGCGCCACGCCGCTAATACAGAGTAACGGCATCTGACGCCAGGCCTGAAAACGCCATACCAGGAACGCCAGCCACGGCAGTAAACTGACCGCCAGCCAGCGTTCGTCGAGCGATACCCATCCCGCAGGCAAATGGTGTAAGAACCAGAATAATATTGCCAGCAACCGATCGGCGAGTTGCCATAACGCCATTTCAAGCAACGCCGGACCGCTAAGATGCAGTAGCATGGCCGCTAAAATCAGCGGGACTATTAGAAATGTCACCAGCGGAACGGCAACCAGGTTAGCTATCAATGAAGTCAGGCTAATACCATGAAAAAGGGCTATCTGCAGCGGCGCAAGCAGTAACATCAGGCCGCATTGTAGGTGGCTTAGCGCCAGCAGCTGCCGCCACGGTGAACGACAGCGGTGCCGGCGAAGCGGCGCGAGCTGATACCAGAAAATCAACGCAGCAACCGCAAACACTGATAACCACAGGCTTTCTGAAATCATCGCCAGTGGATCGGCCAGCAGTATTGCCGCAATACAACAGCAAAATATTTGCCAGGGCGACCAGCGCCTGGCCTGTAGCCGCAACAGACATCCTGCGGTTAAGGCCGCACAGGTACGAAGCGCCGGGGGTTGCATGCCGGTAAGCCAGGCGTAAAATAGCGCGCAACTTAACCCGACAAGCAGCGGTATCCGCCAACCTATCCAGCGGCACGGAAGAAAGAACTGTATTCCGCGAACCAGCAACCAGCCAAGTGACGCCCCCAGCGCAATATGCAGGCCGGAGATAGCCATTAAATGGGACGTTCCCGTCTCCTGCATTAACTTTTTTATCTCATCCGCCACCGCGAGGCGCTCCCCCATTCCCAGCCCGAGCATCACCGTTCTCCATGGATACTCAGCGAGTGCGCGGTTCAACGAGGCCAGATAGCGGGCCCGGGAGCTACAACGTGAATCAAGCGATGAGGCATTTAGAAAACGTCCGCTAAGCGGACGATGCTGCGCAAGGGCGTAACGCTGGCTATCAAAGCCGCCCTCATTTAGCTGCCCATGTACCGGACGGGCGCGGATGGTCATCAGCCAGCGCTGCCCAACGCAGCCTGCTTCAGGCAGTTCGCCGCCGTAGAGGGTAATCCCAACCGCGGGATATAAACGCCGCCCCTCAAGACGGATTATCTTACCTTGCCAGCTCGTCAGGCCATCACCGCCTACCAGCTCAATAACGGCCTGCCGGCTGCGACCGGGAATATGCTCAGTGGGCCACAGCGCTTGCCGGGCATGTAATATTCCCCACGCGAACAACAGCAACGTCAATGCGGCATACGTTGTGTAAGGTTTGCGCAGCGTGGCAATAATTAGCGCAGCGCCAATAAGACACCAAACGCTTAACATATTCGGTAGGGCCGGTAGCCAAAGCAGCGGCGAGATTCCGATTATGGCGCAGCCTGCCAGATGTGGTAATCGCATAACTCCTCCCTGTTATCGGGGAGTGTCAGACAATTCGCCGCCGTGGTCATATTGAAAAGAATGGCGTTGCGTCGCGCTGTCCGGGAAATATTGTCTCTTGCTTTCAGATGACAAAAGTTTTGCGAGCGGACACGGAAAACGGGCATAAAAAAAGCACCCTCAGGTGCTTTTTTATTAAGTAAGTCTTTGCCTGATACGGTAAAACTTACTCTTCGTAAATATTGGCGCGGTCGCGTAGTTCTTTCCCCGGCTTAAAGTGCGGAACGTACTTACCTTCCAGTTCCACTTTATCGCCAGTCTTCGGGTTACGCCCGGTGCGAGGTGCTCGATAGTGCAGAGAGAAGCTGCCGAAACCGCGGATTTCAATGCGCTCACCTTGAGCAAGCGTTGAGGCCATATGTTCCAGCATTTCTTTAACAGCATCTTCCACCGCTTTCGCCGGGATATGAGATTGCTGGCTGGCAAGTCTTTCTATCAATTCTGACTTGGTCATTTTTCCTCCGGTTTCCTTCAAGGCAAAGTTAGCTTACAGCTTAAACAAGGGCGGCCGTAGCCGCCCTTTGTGCTTGATTACAGGACGAATCCTGCAATCTGTCAAGTAAACTCGTCATTATTCAGACCGTTGTGGCCTGAATAACTAAGATTACTCGCCTTTAGCTGCTTTGAAAGCTTCAGCCATTGCGTTGTTAGAGAAGTTTGCATCTTCCTGTTTGTTAACAGTTGCGATTGCATCTTTCTCGTCAGCTTCGTCTTTCGCACGAACAGACAGGCTGATTGCGCGGTTTTTACGATCAACGCCGGTGAATTTAGCTTCAACTTCGTCGCCAACGCTCAGAACCAGAGTTGCATCTTCAACGCGGTCACGGGATGCTTCAGAAGCACGCAGGTAACCTTCAACGCCGTCAGCCAGTTCTACGGTTGCGCCTTTAGCGTCAACTGCAGTTACTTTACCGGTTACGATAGCGCCTTTCTTGTTCAGAGCAACGTAGTTGTTGAACGGATCTTCCGCCAGCTGTTTAACGCCCAGGGAGATACGCTCACGTTCTGCGTCAACCTGCAGTACAACTGCAGCGATTTCGTCGCCTTTTTTGTATTCACGAACTGCTTCTTCGCCTGCAACGTTCCAGGAGATGTCAGACAGGTGAACCAGGCCGTCGATGCCGCCGTCCAGGCCGATGAAGATACCGAAGTCAGTGATAGACTTGATTTTACCTTCAACACGGTCGCCCTTGTTGTGGGTTTCCGCGAACTGCTGCCATGGGTTAGATTTGCACTGCTTCAGACCCAGGGAGATACGACGACGTTCTTCGTCGATATCCAGAACCATAACTTCCACTACATCGCCAACGTTAACAACTTTGGACGGGTGGATGTTTTTGTTGGTCCAATCCATTTCGGAAACGTGAACCAGGCCTTCAACGCCTTCTTCGATTTCAACGAAGCAGCCGTAGTCGGTCAGGTTGGTCACGCGACCGGTCAGTTTGGTACCTTCCGGATAACGCTTAGCGATAGCTACCCACGGATCTTCGCCCAGCTGTTTCAGGCCCAGAGATACACGGGTACGCTCGCGGTCGAACTTCAGCACTTTAACAGTGATTTCGTCGCCAACGTTTACGATTTCGCTCGGATGCTTAACGCGTTTCCAGGCCATATCGGTGATGTGCAGCAGGCCGTCAACGCCGCCCAGATCAACGAATGCACCGTAGTCAGTGAGGTTCTTAACGATACCTTTGACTTCCATGCCTTCCTGCAGGTTTTCCAGCAGCTGATCGCGCTCTGCGCTGTTTTCGGATTCGATAACGGCACGACGAGAAACAACGACGTTGTTACGTTTCTGGTCCAGCTTGATGACTTTGAATTCAAGCTCTTTGCCTTCCAGGTGCAGCGTGTCGCGCACCGGACGAACGTCTACCAGGGAGCCCGGCAGGAACGCACGAATACCATTCAGCTCAACAGTGAAGCCACCTTTAACTTTGCCGTTGATAACACCGACTACAGTTTCAGCGTCTTCGTAAGCTTTTTCCAGCGTGATCCAAGCTTCGTGACGTTTAGCTTTCTCACGGGACAGCAGGGTTTCACCGAAGCCGTCTTCTACTGCATCCAGAGCAACGTCAACTTCGTCACCAACCTGGATTTCCAGCTCGCCCTGGGCGTTTTTGAACTGCTCAGCCGGGATGGCGGACTCAGATTTCAGACCAGCGTCAACCAGTACGATATCTTTGTCGATAGCAACAACAACACCACGAACGATGGAACCCGGGCGGGTTTCGATTTCTTTTAAGGATTCTTCAAATAGTTGAGCAAAAGATTCAGTCATGTTTAATCTTCAGGTTTCATATTTAACGTCCACCTGGCTCCGTGCCGGATGGGGTTGTTTAACATACCCGCTAACACTCCGTTGCTGCGGGGGTACTGCTATAATTCGGAGGCTCGCAACGCTTTACCGGTTAACGGCTAAGCGACAGCCAGTTTTTCGCGCGCATATTGTAGCGCTTTTTCAATTACTTGCTCAATGCTTAGTTCGGTGGAATCAAGAACTAAAGCATCAGCGGCCGGGATAAGCGGCGCCACGGCGCGATTACGGTCGCGATCGTCACGCTCTTTTATCTCGGACAAAAGACGTTCAAAGTTAACACTAAAACCCTTTTCCTGCAACTGTAGCAGGCGGCGCTGCGCACGTTCTTCCGCCGACGCATCGAGGAAAATTTTAACCGGCGCATCGGGGAAAACGACGGTGCCCATATCGCGGCCGTCGGCAATCAGGCCAGGCAGTTCGCGAAAGGCGCGTTGACGGCGCAGCAGCGCTTCGCGTACCCGCGGGAAGGCAGCGACTTTCGAGGCGGTATTGGCCACTTCCTGGGTACGGATCTCCGCACTGACATCCTCACCTTCCAGCACCACTTCCAGATTGCCGTCAGTAGAAATAAAACGTACATCGAGATGGGCTGCCAGCGGAACCAGCGCCTCTTCTGACTCGACGTCAACGTGATGATGTAAGGCCGCCAGCGCCAAAACGCGATAGATGGCGCCGGAATCAAGCAGATGCCAGCCAAGCGCTTCCGCCATTGCCTTGCACAACGTGCCCTTACCCGCACCGCCAGGTCCATCAATGGTGATTACCGGAACATTTGCCGTCATCTTTTTCTCCTTTAGCAAGGCGCATGAATATAAACGCCGCGCATTATACGCATCAATGCGCCAGAAAGTGAGCCTTGCGTGCAAATTACGGAATAGTTGAAATTAAATGTAGAAGAATTGCGCAATTATAGCGGGCTGGCAGAATACCAGCCCGCAAGATGACAAAGCTTTACCTTATCGGACGAGACAGAATTTACGCCAGGGTACTAATTCGCGCCAGCTGCTCGAAATAGTCCGGGAACGTTTTCGCCGTGCATTTTGGGTCAAGGATAGTGACCGGCGTCGCCGACAATGCCACCAGCGAGAAACACATCGCCATGCGGTGATCGTTGTAGGTGCCGATTTCAGCGAATTTCAGCGTCGCAGGCGGCGTAATGCGAATATAGTCTTCGCCCTCTTCCACTTCGGCGCCGACTTTACGCAGTTCAGTTGCCATCGCGAACAGGCGGTCGGTCTCTTTCACCCGCCAGTTATAAATATTGCGCAGCACCGTGGTGCCTTTCGCAAACAACGCCGCGGTAGCAATGGTCATGGCCGCATCCGGAATATGGTTCATATCCATATCAACGGCATTCAACTCACCGCGGGTACAGGCGATAAAATCGTCGCCCCAGACAACCGTCGCGCCCATTTTTTCCAGCACGTCGGCAAAGCGAATGTCGCCTTGTACGCTATTGCGACCAATACCGGTCACTTTTACCGTCCCGCCCTTGATAGCGCCGGCAGCGAGGAAATAAGAGGCTGAAGAGGCATCGCCCTCCACCAGGTAATCGCCCGGCGACTGATACTGTTGCCCGCCGCGCACGACAAAGCGCTGATAGTTGTGGTTTTCAACGTCAACGCCGAAGGTTTTCATCAGGTGCAGCGTGATATCGATATAAGGTTTAGATACCAGCTCGCCTTTAATCGCAATCGTCGTATCCTGCGGCGCCAGCGGCGCAGTCATCAGTAAAGCGGTAAGGAACTGGCTGGAGACGCTGCCATCGACTTCTACCTGGCCGCCGTTGAAACCACCGCGCAGGCGCAGGGGCGGATAGTTTTCCTGCTCCAGATACTCAATCTGCGCGCCCCCCTGGCGTAACGCATCGACCAGGTGGCCTATCGGCCGCTCTTTCATCCGCGGTTCGCCGGTCAGCACAATATCGTTGTGGCCGAGACACAACGCCGCCGCCAGCGGGCGCATCGCCGTACCGGCATTCCCGAGGAACAATTCCAGCGCGCCGCTGGCCTGTAACGGGCCGCCGTTGCCGGTGACTTCACAACGAGTGCGGTCGGCGGACAGGGTGTAGTGAACTCCCAGGGCGTTAAGCGCATTAAGCATATGGCGAACATCATCGCTGTCCAACAAATTGGTCAGCACGGTGGTGCCGTGGGCTAATGCCGCCAGCAGCAAAGCGCGGTTAGAAACACTTTTTGACCCGGGCAGGTTTACGGTGCCATCAACGCGCGCAATGGGTTGTAACGTCAGGGATTCCATGGAACTCAACTCTCAAAATACAGAATAAAAACCCCGCAGACCAGCCGCGGGGATGAAAATAAGCGCTCAGCAATTAGCCGCGGCGACGTTCGAAGTCCTGCATGAAGTCGGTGAGCGCCTTGACGCCAGCCAGCGGCATCGCATTGTAAATAGAAGCACGCATACCGCCTACCACGCGATGGCCCTTCAGCGCATGCAAACCGGCCGCAAAAGACTCTTCGAGGAACAGTTTATCCAGCGCGCTATCCGCCAGCTGGAACGGCACGTTCATCCGCGAGCGGTTCGCAGCGGCTACATCGTTACGATAAAAATCGCTGTTATCAATCACGCCATACAGCAGATCCGCTTTTTGACGGTTGATTTTATCCATCGCGGCCACGCCGCCCTGCTCTTTCAGCCATTTGAATACCAGCCCCGCCAGATACCAGGCGAAGGTCGGCGGCGTGTTGAACATTGAATCATTGGCGTTCAGCACGGTGTAATCAAGAATCGATGGGCAGGCGATACTGGCTTTACCCAGCAGGTCTTCACGCACGATAACCAGCGTCAACCCTGCCGGGCCGATATTCTTCTGCGCGCCAGCGTAAATCACGCCATAGCGGCTGACGTCGATTTCATGGGACAGAATACTGGAGGAGTAATCCGCGGTGACGACGACATCTTCGTTAAAATTCGGCGTTTCATGGATAGCAATACCATCGATGGTTTCATTTGGGCAGAAGTGCAGATAGGCTGCGCCCGGCGTCAACTGCCATTCGCTCATCGGCTTAACGGCCCGCAGGCCGTCAACGGTGGTTTTCGCATCGATAACGTTAGGCGTGCAGTATTTTTGCGCTTCTTTCACCGCACTTGCCGCCCAGTAACCGGCGTCCACATAATCTGCTGTCGTTTTATCACCCAGCAGATTTAACGGGATCCCGGCAAACTGACCGCGACCGCCACCATGACAGAACAACACTTTATAGTTGGAAGGGATATTGAGCAGATCGCGGAAATCCTGTTCTGCCGTTTCAGCCACCTGGATAAACTCCTTACCACGGTGGCTGATTTCCATTACCGACGTCCCCAGACCGTGCCAGTCGCACAGCTCCTGTTGCGCCAGTTTGAGAACTTCTGCCGGCAGCATTGCCGGGCCCGAACTAAAGTTATAGACCTGAGCCATTTCCCCTCACCACGTTGCTATATTGTCTGCACGCGAACCGTCGCGGGCATAAGTTATTCCTGTGGCTATCGGTTTTATCATTCAGTGACACACACCGCAACGAGTAAAACTAAGCGGCCCATAAACGAGGCCATCGTCACACAAAAGAATCAACCAGCTTGACGTCATTAAACCGACATAATTGCTGCAAGAGAATCGCTTTTAGCCTGCGTTCCGTCACCCATTCCGGATTTGGACCCACGGCATTAAATAGTTATCCACTACATTCACAGGTAACGATCTCGCCATAGCGCAATCCGTCAACTCATTTAATACTTGAATATTATCTTAATTCTTCATGAATTCTGTTTCCGCGAGAGCATGGCCATTTACCGCCGCATTCCCCGATCATTAAAATTTTTAAACCAGCCGATGAAGACTGGTATTAATCACTTTTAAAGGAATATTTATGCGTGAATTAACCTATAACGAAATGTCTGATGTGAGCGGCGGCTTTGGCCTGTTATCCATTCCGGCGGCAATTGGTTTGCTGGTCAGCATCCCGACAATTGTCATCGGCGCGATTACCGGGCCCTTTACGCTGGGTGCAGGCTTCGCAGTGATGGCGGCAGGCATCGTCGGTACCAGTCTTGCCGGCGCCGCGATGATCGTTAGCATTTGTACGCCTATCCTGTAACTTGCTATGGCATGTGGAGTTTCTCCGCATGCCATTTACCGCTCTTCTCTTTTTATCCATTGCCGCGGCTAACGACATAGCCACTTACCGGTAAAACCCGTATCATTGCCCATCCTGCCAACAATAAACGAATTGCTATGACCCAGACATTTATCCCCGGCAAAGATGCCGCCCTGGAAGATTCCATCGCTCGCTTCCAGCAGAAACTGCTCGACCTCGGATTTGATATCGAAGAGGCCTCGTGGCTGAACCCGGTACCACACGTGTGGTCCGTTCACATTCGCGATAAAGAGTGCGCGCTGTGCTTTACCAATGGTAAAGGCGCAACTAAAAAGGCGGCGCTGGCTTCCGCGCTGGGCGAATATTTCGAACGTCTGTCTACCAACTACTTCTTCGCGGATTTCTGGTTAGGCGATACCATCGCCAATGGTCCATTCGTTCATTATCCGAACGAAAAGTGGTTTCCACTGACCGAGGACGATGAAGTACCAGAAGGCCTGCTGGATGCCCGCCTGCGCGCCTTTTACGATCCGGACGATCAGTTGACCGCCAGCATGCTCGTGGATCTGCAATCCGGTAACGACGAGCGCGGCGTTTGCGGCCTGCCGTTTACCCGTCAATCAGACGGCGAAACCGTCTATATTCCGATGAACATCGTCGGCAACTTGTACGTCTCCAATGGCATGTCAGCCGGTAATACCGCAAATGAAGCGCGCGTGCAGGGCTTGTCTGAAGTCTTTGAGCGTCATATTAAAAACCGCATCATCGCAGAAAGCATCAGCCTGCCGGAGATCCCGGCTGAAGTAATGGCGCGCTATCCGGGCGTCGTTGAATCTATCGCCAAACTCGAAGCCGAAGGTTTTCCGATCTTCGCCTACGATGGCTCCCTTGGTGGTAAATACCCGGTTATCTGCGTGGTTCTGTTTAACCCGGCTAACGGTACCTGCTTCGCCTCTTTCGGCGCCCATCCGGATTTCGGCGTGGCGCTGGAGCGTACCGTTACCGAACTACTACAGGGCCGCAGCCTGAAAGACCTCGACGTCTTTACCCCGCCGACCTTTGATGACGAAGAAGTTGCCGAGCATGCCAACCTGGAAACTCACTTCATTGATTCCAGCGGCCTGATCTCCTGGGATATGTTTAAACAGGATGCCGACTATCCGTTCGTGGACTGGAATTTCTCCGGCACAACTGAAGAAGAGTTCGCCACCCTGATGGCTATCTTCAAAGCTGAAGATAAAGAAGTCTATATCGCCGACTACGAACATCTAAGCGTCTACGCCTGCCGGATCATCGTTCCGGGGATGTCAGATATTTATCCAGCGGAAGACCTGTGGCTCGCCAATAACAGCATGGGCGCGCACCTGCGTAGCACCATTCTCTCCCTACCGGGTAGCAAGTGGGAAAAAGAAGATTATCTGGCGCTCATTGAACAGATGGACGATGAAGGCCTTGATGATTTCACACGCGTCCGCGAGCTGTTAGGCCTGGCAACCGGCAAAGACAACGGCTGGTATACCCTGCGCATCGGCGAACTGAAAGCAATGCTGGCGTTGGCCGGCGGCGATCTGGATCAGGCGCTGATTTGGACGGAGTGGACCATGGAATTCAATGCCTCCATCTTCAGCCCTGAGCGCGCCAACTATTATCGCTGCCTGCAAACGCTGCTGCTGCTTAGTCAGGAAGAAGAACGCCAGCCGCTGCAGTATCTGAATGCCTTCATCCGTATGTATGGCGCAGATGCGGTGGAAGCCGCGAGCGCCGCTCTGAGCGGCGAAGCGCCGTTCTATGGCCTTCAGGCGGTCGATAACGATCTGCGCGCTTTCCCGGCGCATCAGTCTTTACTGAAAGCCTACGAAAAGCTACAGCGTGCCAAAGCGGCCTTCTGGGCCAAATAATCCTTTAGGGGTAAAAAAATAATGTACGGAGCCGCCAGCGGCTCCGTTTTCTTATGATTTGTGGCAAAACCACGCCATTTTGTAGGATCAAAGTTAAATATACGTAAAAATCAAACTTTGGTGATATTTAGATTGTTAATTTTAATAAAAATACTCCATTTTAATTAACCGTAATCAATGGTCACCCATGGAAATTTTCAACATTATTTGCAAATATTAAAATTTAGTTTTTCCTTTAAAATCAAAAAGATAAGTCAATAACAAGCTAATTCCACACGCAAAATGGGCCTATGACTCCGGTAGGATATGATCTACATCAAATTCCCTTCTATAATGCTTTGTTAGTATCACACCGCCAACTTATATAAAGAGAGAGTTAGTGTGAAAGCTGACAACCCTTTTGATCTTTTACTCCCTGCCGCGATGGCGAAAGTCGCCGAAGAAGCAGGTGTCTATAAAGCGACGAAACATCCGCTGAAGACGTTTTATCTGGCGATTACCGCAGGTGTCTTCATCTCCATCGCTTTTGTGTTTTATATCACGGCGACCACCGGTACTGCCGCAATGCCTTTCGGGATTGCCAAACTTATCGGCGGGGTATGCTTCTCACTAGGTCTGATTCTTTGCGTCATCTGCGGTGCTGACCTTTTCACCTCGACCGTACTGATCGTCGTGGCGAAAGCCAGCGGACGTATTACCTGGGGTCAGCTGGCAAAAAACTGGCTTAACGTCTATGTTGGAAACCTGATCGGCGCGCTGCTGTTTGTACTGCTAATGTGGTTATCCGGCGAATATATGACTGCCAACGGCGGCTGGGGCTTAAATGTTCTGCAAACTGCAGACCACAAAATGCACCACACGTTTATTGAAGCCGTCTGCCTGGGTATCCTGGCTAACCTGATGGTATGTCTGGCCGTCTGGATGAGCTACTCCGGCCGCAGCCTGATGGACAAAGCGATGATCATGGTGTTGCCGGTTGCGATGTTTGTCGCCAGCGGCTTTGAACACAGCATCGCGAATATGTTTATGATCCCGATGGGTATCGTAATTCGCAACTTTGCGAGCCCGGAATTCTGGACCGCTATCGGTTCAACTCCGGAGAGTTTTTCTCACTTAACCGTTATGAACTTTATCACTGATAACCTGATTCCAGTCACTATCGGAAACATCATCGGCGGTGGTTTGTTGGTTGGGTTGACGTACTGGGTCATTTACCTGCGTGGCGACGATCATCACTAATGGTTGTCTCAGGCAGTAAATAAAAAATCCACTTAAGAAGGTAGGTGTTACATGTCCGAGCTTAATGAAAAGTTAGCCACAGCCTGGGAAGGTTTTGCGAAAGGTGACTGGCAGAACGAAGTCAACGTACGTGACTTTATCCAGAAAAACTACACCCCATATGAAGGTGACGAATCCTTCCTGGCTGGCGCAACTGATGCGACCACCAAGCTGTGGGACAGCGTAATGGAAGGCGTTAAACAGGAAAACCGCACTCACGCGCCTGTTGATTTCGACACTTCCCTCGCATCCACCATCACTTCTCACGACGCGGGCTACATCGAGAAAGCGCTCGAGAAAATCGTTGGTCTGCAAACTGAAGCTCCGCTGAAACGTGCGATTATCCCGTTCGGCGGTATCAAAATGGTTGAAGGTTCCTGCAAAGCGTACAATCGCGAACTGGACCCGATGCTGAAAAAAATCTTCACCGAGTACCGTAAGACTCACAACCAGGGCGTATTTGATGTTTACACCAAAGACATCCTGAACTGCCGTAAATCCGGCGTCCTGACCGGTCTGCCAGATGCTTACGGCCGTGGCCGTATCATCGGTGACTACCGTCGCGTTGCGCTGTACGGTATCGACTTCCTGATGAAAGACAAATACGCTCAGTTCCAGTCTCTGCAAGAGAAACTGGAAAGCGGCGAAGATCTGGAAGCAACCATCCGTCTGCGTGAAGAAATTGCTGAACAGCATCGCGCTCTGGGTCAGATCAAAGAAATGGCAGCGAAATACGGCTGCGATATCTCTGGTCCGGCGACTACCGCTCAGGAAGCTATCCAGTGGACCTACTTCGGTTACCTGGCCGCCGTTAAATCTCAGAACGGCGCGGCAATGTCCTTCGGTCGTACTTCCAGCTTCCTGGATATCTACATCGAACGTGACCTGCAGGCGGGTAAAATCACCGAGCAAGACGCTCAGGAAATGGTTGACCACCTGGTCATGAAACTGCGTATGGTTCGCTTCCTGCGTACCCCGGAATATGATGAGCTGTTCTCCGGCGACCCGATTTGGGCAACTGAATCTATCGGTGGTATGGGCGTTGACGGCCGTACTCTGGTAACCAAAAACAGCTTCCGCTTCCTGAACACCCTGTACACCATGGGGCCGTCTCCGGAACCGAATATCACCATCCTGTGGTCTGAAAAACTGCCGCTGAGCTTCAAGAAATTCGCCGCTAAAGTATCCATCGATACCTCTTCTCTGCAGTACGAGAACGATGACCTGATGCGTCCGGACTTCAACAACGACGACTACGCTATCGCATGCTGCGTAAGCCCGATGGTTGTTGGTAAGCAAATGCAGTTCTTCGGCGCTCGCGCTAACCTCGCGAAAACCATGCTGTATGCCATCAACGGCGGCGTTGATGAAAAACTGAAAATGCAGGTTGGTCCGAAATCTGAGCCGATCAAAGGCGACGTGCTGAACTATGACGAAGTCATGGAGCGCATGGACCACTTCATGGACTGGCTGGCTAAACAGTACGTCACCGCGCTGAACATCATTCATTACATGCATGACAAGTACAGCTACGAAGCCTCTCTGATGGCGCTGCACGACCGTGACGTTATCCGCACCATGGCGTGTGGTATCGCAGGTCTGTCCGTTGCTGCTGACTCCCTGTCTGCTATCAAATATGCGAAAGTTAAACCGATTCGTGACGAAGACGGTCTGGCTGTTGACTTCGAAATCGAAGGCGAATACCCGCAGTTTGGTAACAACGATGCTCGCGTCGATGACATGGCCGTTGACCTGGTTGAACGTTTCATGAAGAAAATTCAGAAACTGCATACCTACCGCAACGCTATCCCGACTCAGTCTGTTCTGACCATCACCTCTAACGTCGTGTATGGTAAGAAAACCGGTAACACCCCAGACGGTCGTCGCGCTGGCGCGCCGTTCGGACCAGGTGCTAACCCGATGCACGGCCGTGACCAGAAAGGTGCTGTTGCCTCTCTGACTTCCGTTGCTAAACTGCCGTTTGCTTACGCTAAAGATGGTATCTCTTACACCTTCTCTATCGTACCGAACGCGCTGGGTAAAGATGACGAAGTTCGTAAGACTAACCTGGCCGGTCTGATGGATGGTTACTTCCACCACGAAGCGTCCATCGAAGGTGGTCAACATCTGAACGTGAACGTCATGAACCGCGAAATGCTGCTCGACGCGATGGAAAACCCGGAAAAATATCCGCAGCTGACCATCCGCGTATCTGGCTATGCGGTGCGTTTTAACTCCCTGACTAAAGAACAGCAGCAGGACGTTATTACTCGTACCTTCACTCAGACCATGTAATTCCCTGTCTGACTGAAAAAGCGTACAATAAAGGCCCCACATCAGTGGGGCCTTTTTAACAAGTGATTCCCTGCCCCAGCCTGCTTTGCCAGTTATCTATACTTTGGGTACCTGTCAAAACAGACTTAACACAGCCGGTTTGAGCTGTGCATCACAGGCCCTGGAGGGCCGAACCCGGAGATATCACCGCAATGTCAACTATTGGTCGTATTCACTCCTTTGAATCCTGTGGCACCGTCGATGGCCCAGGCATCCGCTTTATTACCTTCTTCCAGGGCTGCCTGATGCGCTGCCTTTACTGCCATAACCGCGACACCTGGGATACCCATGGCGGTAAAGAAATCACCGTTGAAGAATTGATGAAAGAAGTGGTGACCTATCGCCACTTTATGAATGCCTCCGGCGGCGGCGTCACCGCATCCGGCGGCGAAGCGATCCTGCAGGCGGAATTTGTCCGCGACTGGTTCCGCGCCTGTAAAAAAGAAGGCATTCATACTTGCCTCGATACCAACGGATTCGTGCGCCGCTACGATCCAGTGATTGACGAGCTATTGGAGGTCACCGATCTGGTGATGCTTGATCTCAAACAGATGAACGATGAAATCCACCAGAACCTGGTCGGCGTTTCTAACCATCGTACGCTGGAATTCGCGCAGTATCTGTCAAAGAAAGGGATTAACGTATGGATCCGCTACGTTGTCGTTCCCGGCTGGTCCGATGATGACGATTCCGCGCATCGCCTGGGTGAATTTACCCGCGATATGGGCAACGTCGAGAAAATCGAACTCCTGCCCTACCATGAGCTGGGTAAACACAAATGGGTAGCGATGGGCGAAGAGTACAAGCTTGACGGCGTACACCCGCCGAAGAAAGAGACCATGGAGCGGGTGAAGGGTATCCTTGAGCAGTATGGTCATAAGGTGATGTACTAAACCGGCAGCGGGCCGGAGGTACTCTCACCACGGCCCGCAACTATAATAGTATCAATCCCGCCGATAACGCCTCATCATGAGCGCAATACCGTCTGCCCGCAGAAATATTCATTAATCAAAACGGACTACGCGCGGCCTTCGCCGCGCGCCAGATTGGTTACGCATGTGCCACCGGCGTCGGGTGATGTCCGGCTTTGCGCAGCAGCGTCAGCAGGTAGATAAACGATACGCTGGCGATCATGATAAACAGCAGGTTATCAGAAAAGTTCTGCATCAGCATTGCCGTCAGGGTCGGTCCCAGCAGGCTGCCAATGGTATAACTCATCAGCAGCGCCTGGTTCATCGCCACCAGTTGATGGTGTTCAACCTTCTCGCAGGCCCAGGCCATCGCCACCGGATACAAAGTAAAACCGGATGCGCCGAGCACAAAAAGCGCCGGCGCCATTGCCGCCTGGCTGAGCATCGCCAGACAGCCCAGAATCACCACAAAGACCTGAACGCGCAACACCAGAAGGCGGCCATAGCGGTCAGCCAAACGCCCTACCGGCCACTGCCCAAGGATCCCGGCGCTGACCATCACCGCCATCCAGAAACCAATACCGGAATCGCTGACGCCCTGGTGGTTCAGCCACAGCGGCATCAGGCCGTATAGTGAACCGAGTACAATACCGGATATAATGCAGCCATTCACACCGTGGCGAGCCTGACGCAGCTTCAGCATCGGCCAGATACGTACCGTTTCATGCGGCTCGTCGGCCTGGCTCATGATACGCGTAAACAGCAGCGGCAGGATCGCCGCCAGCGCCAGGCCGGTAACCCACGGCAACACGCTCATTAAATCGGTCGGTAATTTACTTACCATCAGTTGACCCAACACGGTACCGACGTAATAGACCATCATGTACGCCGCCAGCAGCCTACCGCGGCTGCGGGAAGTACCGCTGCACACCAGCGCGCTTTCCACCACCACCCAGATCATCGCGCAGCCCACGCCGGCGATAAAACGCCAGCTCAGCCATGTCCAGAAACCGAGTGTAATACCCAGGCCAACGCAGCCGACGGCAAAAATCAATGACGCCAGGTAATAGCTACGATTAAACCCCAGACGTTTAATGACCCAACCGGCAAATAAGGTTCCCACCAGGTTACCGGTGAAATAAGAGGAGCCGACCATCCCAACCTGCCAGGTTGGCATATTTTCATGGGCGAGCCAGAGCGGGACAAGCGTATTTAAAACCGCGATTGCCAGCGTCAACAGAAGCAGGCCACAGAGCAACATTTGCACTGGGCGAGTGTAGATGGTCATGGGTGTTAACCGTGAGGAAGTTCAGATTTCGTGCGCATCATGCCACTGCTGTAAACATTGTCAATCCGCCAGAATTCAGGCCTGACGCGGTTTTCAGAGCAACGATAGAAGTTTTTTATCCAGCGCAGCGGCAACGGAATTATTCTTTATATTATTCCATTGTTTTTATTAATTTATTGGAAAACCAGGAAGGAAATATCAGTAGAAAAATTTCATCAATCAACCGCATTTTTTCATCACGCCGGAATAGGCTTCCGGCGTGATTTCACGTTATTAACTGGCGATAGCCATACCGACGGTCATATGTAGACCATAGAATACGCCGCGGCCAATCATCTCGCCGGCCAGCACCAGCACAAGCGCCAGCCCCAGCAGCGGCAATGCGGGTTGATAACCTTTAAGCTGCGGTACAATCCAGCAGACCAACGCCAGCACTAACGCGACCGTCCGCCATGCCATTAAGGAACCGTAATTCGGCACCAGCGCCGAAGCCTGCTGAATCGAACTATGGATCGTCGCCAACTCGCTGCCCTGAATCAACGCGACGGTCACGCTAATCACCAACGCCACCAGCATAATCACCGGCAATAAACGCATCGCCCAACCGTCCACACCCGCGACACGCAGCAACAGGTAGCCCAACAGCGGCCCGCCGATAAACACGGTCAAGAAGAAGTTGAGCGGCGTCC
This sequence comes from Klebsiella sp. K-3, assembly GCF_051207495.1. Taxonomy (NCBI): domain Bacteria; kingdom Pseudomonadati; phylum Pseudomonadota; class Gammaproteobacteria; order Enterobacterales; family Enterobacteriaceae; genus Klebsiella; species Klebsiella sp. K-3. Next base: position 221,768 of record NZ_JBPNXF010000009.1, read on the forward strand.
AGATGGTATACCAGGTGGGTACGGTATCGATGGTGTTATATACGCGGATCATCATCCAGACAAAGATGACGCCGAGGATCATGGTGACGACCAGCCACAGATTGCGCAGCACAGACGGCAGTTTGTTTACCACCGCCAGCAGCCAGCCAATCCCGCCGACGGCAAAGAAAAGCGCGCCGCTGGCGATTTCATTGCTTAACGATGATGCGCCAACGCGGTTCAGCGAATTAAACGCGCGCATTGGAGAACCAAGGTGCATGGTGGAGGCAATAAAACCGATCCCCATTAGCACCCACAGCCCGAACATGCTCATTACCACCCGCTGCTGCCGCTCGCGCGAAAGTTCGCCCTTCATCAACGCCAGCGCGAGAACGATAAAGCCCCCGGCGACGCACTGCCCGAAGACCGTGAAAATCATCAGCGGCCATTCATGCCATCCATTTCCCATTTTAGACCTCCTTCGGATTGGCCAGATAGCCAGTGGTATCGCCGCACGGACGGCTGTTGGCGTTTGGTTTTATCACAATGCTCGGCCTGGTGAAGTGCGCTGACGGCAGCGGCGCCACGGCGGCCAGTTGGCCGTGCTTTTCACGCAGTTCGGCAATCGGCCCGAAGTCCAGCGCCCGCAGCGGGCAGGACTCGACGCAAATCGGCTTTTTGCCTTGTGCCACACGCTCGTGACAGCCATCGCATTTGGTCATATGCCCTTTAGCGGCGTTGTACTGCGGCGCGCCGTACGGGCAGGCCATATGGCAGTAGCGACAGCCAATGCACACCTCTTCATTAACCACCACAAAACCATCTTCGCGCTTGTGCATTGCCCCGCTCGGGCAGACCTTGGTGCACGCCGGGTCTTCGCAGTGGTTACAGGCGATAGAGAGGTAGTAGGCAAAAACGTTCTGATTCCAGACGCCGTTGTCCTCCTGCCAGTCGCCGCCGGCATACTCGTAGATACGACGGAAGCTGACGTCCGGCGTCAGGTTCTTGTAGTCTTTACAGGCCAGCTCGCAGGTTTTGCAACCGGTGCAACGGGCGGAATCGATAAAAAATCCATACTGAGTTGTCATCGGTTACTCCTTACAGCTTTTCAACCTGGACGAGGTTGGTATGCGATGGGTTGCCTTTCGCCAACGGCGACGGTCGTTGGGTGGTCAGCACGTTAATGCTGCCGGCCTGATCCACGCGTGAGGCATCCGGGTTATACCAGGCACCCTCGCCCAGCGCGACGACGCCAGGCATCATTCGCGGCGTCACTTTCGCTTCGATATGCACTTCACCGCGGTCGTTGAAAATGCGTATGCGATCGCCGTTGGCGATGCCGCGCCTCTGCGCATCGATCGGGTTAATCCACATCTCCTGACGGCAGGCTGCCTGCAGGACATCAACGTTGCCATACGTTGAGTGGACGCGAGATTTATAGTGGAACCCCGTCAGCTGTAGCGGATATTTAGCGGTCAACGGATCGTTGTAGTTTTCAAAACCAGGGGTGTAGATCGGCAGCGGATCGATCACATCGCCTTCAGGCAGTTCCCAGGTCGCGGCGATTTTGGCAAGCTCCTGGGAGTAGATTTCGATTTTGCCCGATGGCGTGGTCAGCGGATTGGCCTGCGGATCGTCACGGAAGGCTTTATACGCCACATGATGACCTTGTGGGTCACGCTGCTTGAAGATGCCCTGCTGGCGGAAAGTATCAAAATCCGGCAGTTCGGGAATCGCTTTACGCGACTGCTCATACAAATAGCGCATCCAGCCTTCCTGAGTGCGCCCTTCGGTAAACTTCTCCGCCACCCCCATACGTTTCGCCAACTCGGTGGTCATCTCATAGATAGTTTTGCATTCGAAACGCGGTTTAATAGCCTGGTCGGCAAAGATGACGTAAGACATATTGCCGCAGGAGGCATCCAGCGCGAAGTCCATCTGCTCCGAGGCGGTACAGTCCGGTAGCAGAATATCGGCGTATTTCGCAGACGACGTCATGTGGCAGTCGATTACCACAATCATTTCGCACTTCTTATCGTCCTGCAGAATTTCGTGGGTGCGGTTGATCTCGGAGTGTTGGTTGATAAGGCAGTTACCCGCGTAGTTCCAGATCATTTTGATCGGCACGTCGAGCTTATCTTTGCCGCGTACGCCATCACGCAGCGCGGTCATTTCCGGACCGAGTTCAATCGCGTCGGTCCACATAAACATGGAGATGCTGGTCTCTACCGGGTTTTCCAGCGTCGGCATGCGTTCGAAAGGCAAGCTATATGAACCTTCACGCGCACCGCTATTACCGCCATTGATGCCAACGTTGCCGGTCAGAATGGCGAGCATAGAGATGGCGCGGGTGGCGATTTCGCCGTTGGCGTGACGCTGAGGTCCCCAGCCCTGGCTGATATACGCCGGTTTCGCCGTCGCAATCTCACGGGCCAGCTTCACAATGCGCTCACGCGGGATCCCGGTAATGGTGGATGCCCACTCCGGCGTTTTAGCGATACCGTCGGAGCCCTGACCAAGAATGTAAGCTTTATAATGCCCATTAGCCGGCGCATCGGAAGGTAAGGTTTTCTCGTCGTAGCCGACGCAGTATTTATCGAGGAAGGGTTGATCGACCAGATTTTCAGTAATCATCACCCATGCCAGCGCTGAAATGAGCGCCGCGTCGGTTCCCGGACGAATCGGGATCCATTCATCTTCACGCCCGGCGCCGGTGTCGGTATAGCGCGGATCGATAATGATCATGCGGGCGTTGGATTTCTGCCGCGCCTGCTCAAGGTAGTAAGTGACCCCGCCGCCGCTCATTCGCGTTTCGCCAGGGTTATTGCCGAACAGCACCACCAACTGACTGTTTTCGATATCTGACGGACTGTTACCGTCTGCCCAACCGCCATAGGTGTAATTCAACCCCGCCGCAATCTGCGCCGATGAATAGTCGCCATAATGATTGAGATAGCCGCCGCAGCAGTTCATCAGACGAGCAATCAGGGTTTTACCCGGCGGCCAGGAACGAGTCAGAGTCCCGCCTAGCGTCCCGGTTCCGTAGTTCAGATAGATAGATTCGTTGCCATAATCTTTAATCAGGCGCTGCATATTGCTGGCGATAGTATCGAACGCCTCTTCCCAGCTAATTTGTTCGAATTTTCCTTCACCGCGTTTGCCAACGCGCTTCATCGGATATTTCAGCCGGTCAGGGTTATAGACGCGGCGGCGCATAGAGCGGCCGCGCAGACAGGCGCGGACCTGATGCAGGCCGTCGTAGTTATCGTCACCGGTATTATCGGTTTCTACGTACTTAATCGCGCCGTCAACCACGTGCATACGCAGCGGACAACGACTTCCGCAGTTTACGGTGCAGGCGCTCCAGACGACCTTCTCATTTTCCGGGGCCAACGTATCAGCGGCGTGCGCAATACGCGTAAAGGGCAAGGTCAATGCGTTACTGGCCATCGCCAGGCCGCCTATCGCCGTGGTTTTCATTAAACCACGTCGGCTAACTTCGGCAGCCAGTAAAGCATCGGGGGCTTTGATTTTCATAGATACTCGCTTTGGTTGCTCACAATAAGCTGACAATCGTTATATAATTTTATATATATCGGATTTTATTGGCTTTTTATGCTGTATTAATCCAAAGGGAGTATCACCGGATTCACTGAATGGATTATTGCCCGGTATCAATAAGGATATAAAAAAAGCGCCCACAGGCGCTTTTAAGGAAAGAGTAGAAAAGATTAACCGATATATTCGAGGCCGCGCATATACGGGCGCAGGACTTCCGGGATCTCGATACGGCCATCGGCCTGCTGATAGTTTTCCATCACCGCAACCAGCGTACGGCCAACCGCCAGACCAGAACCATTCAGAGTATGAACGAGACGAGTCTTTTTGTCGGACTTGCTGCGGCAACGCGCCTGCATACGACGCGCCTGGAAATCCCAGACGTTGGAGCAGGAAGAAATTTCGCGATAGGTATCCTGCGCCGGAACCCACACTTCGAGGTCATAGGTTTTACAGGCGCTGAAGCCCATATCGCCGGTGCACAGCGCTACCTTACGGTACGGCAGACCCAGCAGTTGCAGAACCTTCTCAGCGTGGCCGGTCATCTCTTCCAGCGCCGCCATGGAGTCTTCCGGACGTACGATCTGCACCATTTCAACTTTGTCGAACTGGTGCATACGGATCAGACCGCGAGTATCACGACCATAGGAACCCGCTTCAGAACGGAAGCACGGCGTATGGGCGGTCATTTTGATCGGCAGATCGTCTTCGTCGATGATTTCGTCGCGGACCAGGTTGGTCAGCGGCACTTCGGCGGTCGGAATCAACGCGTAGTTGCTGCTATCGGCTTCTTCTTCCAGCGGACGAGTATGGAACAGGTCGCCGGCGAATTTCGGCAACTGGCCAGTACCATACAGCGTGTCCTGGTTCACCAGATACGGAACATAGTTCTCGCTATAGCCGTGCTGTTCGGTATGCAGATCCAGCATGAACTGCGCCAGTGCGCGGTGCAGGCGGGCCAGTTGGCCTTTCATCACCACGAAACGGGAACCGGTCAGCTTAACGGCGGCGGCGAAGTCCAGACCGCCATGCATTTCGCCCAGCGTAACGTGGTCGCGCACCTCGAAATCGAACTGGCGCGGCGTACCCCAGCGGCTGACTTCAACGTTGTCGTTTTCGTCACGGCCAACCGGAACGTCATCGTGAGGAATATTCGGGATCGCCAGCGCGATATCGCGAATTTCCGCCAGCAGCGTTTCCAGCTCGGACTTTGCGGCATCCAGCTGTTCGCCAAGTTTGTTCACTTCCAGGCGTAATGGCTCGATATCTTCCCCGCGCGCTTTCGCCTGGCCAATGGATTTCGATCGGGAGTTACGCTCCGCCTGCAGGTTTTCGGTTTGAACCTGCAGAACTTTACGACGCTCTTCAAGAGCGCGCAGTTTATCTACATCCAGCTTAAAGCCCCGGCGTGCCAGTTTTTCTGCGACTGCGTCTGGCTCGGTACGCAGCAGATTGGGATCGAGCATGCTTATCCTGTGCTTATCGAATTTAAATAGGAAAAGTGGCCGCAAACTACGGCCACGGAAATATAGGTAATAACCTTACCGCAACGCCACAATTAGCGGTAGCGTTTTATCTGGCTATTTTGATCCAGTTCGGCAAGCCAGGCGAGCTTTTCAGCGATTTTGCCCTCGAGCCCCCTGTTTGTTGGCTGATAATAGCGCGTTTGCGCCATTTCCTGCGGGAAATACTGCTCGCCGGCGGCGTAGGCGTTAGGCTCATCGTGCGCGTAGCGGTATTCCTGACCATAGCCCATCTCTTTCATGAGTTTGGTCGGCGCATTGCGTAAATGAACCGGCACGTCGTAATCAGGGCGATCGCGGGCGTCGGCCAGCGCGGCCTTAAAGGCGGTGTACACCGCATTACTCTTCGGCGCGCAGGCCAGATAAACAATCGCCTGAGCGATAGCCCGTTCGCCTTCCGCTGGCCCGACGCGGGTAAAACAATCCCACGCGGAAATGGCCACCTGCATGGCGCGAGGATCGGCGTTGCCAACATCCTCAGACGCGATAGCTAGACAACGGCGCGCAACATACAGCGGGTCGCCGCCCGCGGTAATGATCCGTGCGTACCAGTACAGCGCCGCATCCGGCGCGCTTCCGCGCACGGACTTATGTAGCGCGGAGATCAGATCGTAAAAACGGTCGCCTTTATTATCAAAACGCGCGCTACGCTCGCCGGCGATTTCGGTAAGCAACTCTGCCTTCAGCACTCGCTTGCCCGAATCATCGTTTTCAGCCATATCGGCCATCATTTCCAGCGTATTCAACGCCCGGCGCGCGTCGCCGTTAACCAGTTCGGCAATCGCCTTGCGGGTTTCATCCGGCAGGACAATATCCTGTCCGCCGTAACCTCGCGCTTTGTCGCTCATCGCCTGGTTGAGCACCTGCTCGATATCGTCCGTGGTCAGTGATTTGAGCAAATAGACGCGAGCGCGGGAGAGCAAAGCGGAATTAAGTTCAAATGACGGATTTTCGGTCGTCGCGCCAATAAAAGTAATAGTGCCGTCTTCGATGTGCGGCAGAAAGGCGTCCTGCTGACTTTTATTGAAACGATGCACTTCATCAACAAACAGGATAGTGCGTCGGCCGGCGTTGCGGTTTTGCCGCGCGCGCTCGATAGCTTCGCGGATCTCTTTGACGCCAGAGGTGACAGCCGAGATACGTTCAACATCGGCATTAGCATAGCGGGCGATCACTTCCGCAAGGGTAGTTTTACCGGTGCCCGGCGGCCCCCACAGGATCATCGAGTGCAGATGCCCGGCCTCAATCGCCCGCGGCAGCGGTTTGCCCGGCGCCAGCAGGTGCTGCTGGCCAATGTACTGCGCTAAATTTTCTGGCCGCATACGGGCGGCCAGAGGTTGAAATGCATTATCGGAAAAATCGAGCGAAAAGTTGCTCACATTCGCCTCTACTTACGTTGATCGTCCACCGTCACCCCTTGCGGCGGCGTAAAAGTGAACTTAGATGCATCGACGGCGCCATTCTGCTGCGACTTCAGCTGATAGCTGCTGCGCTGGTCGTCCTGCTCAACGGCGCTGAACTGATGGATAGTGCCGTCACGACCGACATTGATCGTGAACTGCTTCAGATTGCCGTTACCGCTTTTTGGCGTCAGCACAAAATCATCGCCGTTTTGCTTGATATTATATTGCTGCCAGTCCGCTGACTGGTTGCGGGCGATCAGCATGAACGGCGTGTTGCTGGTCGCGTTTTTCAGCCAGGTCGCGGTTGCCTGCTCGACAAACGGGTTGTAGAACCACAGCGTTTTCCCATCCGACACCAGAATGCTTTCATCCGGCTGGGTCATATGCCAGTTGAACAGATTCGGGCGTTTCACCCACAAATCGCCCTGCCCGTCCTGCACGGCATTACCGCTTGCGTCGGTTACTTTCTGAGTGAAGCTGGCATGGAAGCTGCTGACTTTATCCAGACGGCTTTTTAAGTCGCCGGCAGCGTCTGCCCAAACCTGGCTTACCACGAAGCCAGACAATAATGCACAGGTGATGGCAAGTTTCTTCATTGTTGATCCTTATTGTGCGTCACTCCCGACGCGGGAGCCTGTTCTGTCTCTACTGTAGAGCCGTTGATAGCAACGGAATAGCAGAACAGGCTGATTTTGCGCTTATTTACCGAACTTTGCACTTACTCGAAGGGTGGCGGCGCCAGGACTTCACGGTTACCGTTATGGCCCTGCTCGCTGACGATCCCCTGAGCTTCCATCTGCTCAATGATGCGCGCCGCGCGGTTATAGCCGATGCGGAACTGACGCTGCACCCCGGAGATCGAGGCTTTGCGCTTCTCGGTCACGAAGTTGACAGCCTGGTCGAACAGCGGATCCAGCTCTTCGCCGCCATCAAAGCCGCCACTACCGCCTTCGCTTTCGCTGTCGGAGGTAATGCCGTCAACATACTGCGGACGACCGCGCGCTTTCCAGTCCTGCACCACGGCGTGTACTTCCTGGTCACGGACAAACGCGCCATGCACACGAACCGGCATCGTGGAGTTTGGCCCGGAATAGAGCATATCACCCATGCCCAGCAGCGATTCTGCGCCGCCCTGGTCAAGGATGGTGCGCGAGTCAATCTTGCTTGATACGGTAAAGGCGATACGCGTCGGGATGTTGGCCTTGATAAGACCGGTAATCACGTCAACCGACGGACGCTGGGTCGCCAGCACCAGGTGAATGCCCGCCGCGCGCGCTTTCTGCGCCAGACGCGCAATCAGCTCTTCTACCTTCTTACCGACGGTCATCATCAGATCGGCGAATTCATCCACCAGCACCACGATATACGGCAGTTTTTCCAGCACCGGATGTACGGCATCCATGCTGTCGCCCGGTTTCCAGTACGGATCCGGGATCGGACGTCCCATGCGCGCGGCCTCAGCGATCTTCTCGTTGTAGCCCGCCAGATTACGCACGCCCAGCGCCGACATCAGCTTATAACGGCGCTCCATTTCATTGACGCTCCAGCGCAGCGCATTAGCGGCGTCTTTCATGTCGGTGACCACTTCCGTCAGCAGATGCGGGATACCTTCGTACACCGACAGCTCAAGCATTTTCGGGTCGATCATGATGAAACGCACGTCTTCCGGCTGCGCCTTGTAGAGCATGCTGAGGATCATGGCGTTCACGCCAACCGATTTACCAGAACCGGTGGTACCGGCAACCAGCAGATGCGGCATTTTCGCCAGATCGGCCACCACCGGATCGCCGGCGATATCTTTACCCAGCACCACGGTAAGCGGCGATGGGTTCTCGCGGAATTTCGGACAATCGAGCACTTCGCGCAGGTATACGGTCTGGCGTTTTTTGTTCGGTAATTCCAGGCCAACGTAAGGTTTACCCGGAATGACTTCTACCACGCGCACCGCCACGGTCGACAGCGAACGCGCAAGGTCGCGCGACAGGTTAGAGATACGCGCGGCCTTCACCCCCGGCGCAAGATTCAGCTCAAAACGGGTGATCACCGGGCCCGGCGAGTAGTTCACCACATCCGCTTTAATGCGGAAATCGGCGAGGCGCGCTTCGACCAGGCGCGCCATCTGCTCAAGCGCAAAGGTATCGACAGGTTCAACTTCGCTCGGCGGCGGCGTCAGGAGATCTAGCGACGGCAACGGCGTTGTTGGTCTTTGTAGCGGACGGCTGTCGCCATTACGCATCAGCAATGGATGAATAAGGCTCTCCTGCGGCTGCGGCGCGGGCGGCTGATAACCCTGCGGCGCAACCGGCTGTTGCTGCTGCATTGGCTGTTGAGCCGTCTGATAAGCCTGCGGCTGCGGCGCTACCGGCTGATGGTGTACGGGCTGCTGCGCAGGTTGATAACCCTGCTGCGGCGCGGCTGCCGGTTGTTGATAATGCTGAGCCGGTTGCTGGGGCTGTACTTCCGGCGTCGGCGTAAACAGCGGTTCGCTCGGACCATCATTGACCAGCGTTTTCATCGGCGAGAACTCATAGTCCGCCGGTGAGAAGGGATTAGCTCCCGGCGGCTGCTCGCTGGCATAGCGCTGTTGCTGAGTGGCGGCAAACTGGCGCGCCAGTTCCGCTTCAGCGGCAGCGTCTTCGTCCTGCTCATCGCTTTCTGACTCATAGGACTCGCCATAGCGCTGTTGCTGGGTTGCGGCAAACTGACGAGCCAGCTCGTCCTGTTCCAGCGCATCGGCTTCTTCGTCGCTCAACGGTTCATTATCGTAATGATGTTCAAGCTCGGCCCGACGCGCGCGCTCTTCAGCAATACGCTGAGACGGCAGCTTAATGCCATAGGAAGCCAGTTCCCGACGAGTCGGTACGCGGACGCGATTCGGACGCGGCAATTTCGGACCGATGCCCTCTTTTACCTGTACCCGCGGGCCGCTGGATGCCGGGCTGAAAACGGGCGCTGCGTCAGCGACGGTTGACGCCACTGAGGCGGCCGCGGCTGCGCTTCCAGAAGTCGTGGCCTGATGAACGCCAGCGGCGACGGCTGTCACGGCGGCGGCCTCAACTGATGGCATGGATGGAGCAGTCGGAGTGGTTATCGGTTTGGTCGCCACCGGGCTCGCTGGTTCAGGGATTGGCTGATACCAGGACTCCAGCAACTCGCGTTCGCGCGCGCGCTTCTCTTCGACTTCCTCGAAGTAGTACATCGGCGGGCGTTTAGTTTCTTCCTGAGGTGTCTCAGGCTCAGCGGCTGGCGCCGGTTCCTGATGATAAACAGGTTGTTGAACAGCCGGTTCAGGCTGGTATATCGGCTGCTGTGGGTGCGCGGCTTCCGGCTGGTAAACCGGCGGCTGCTGCGGCGCATACTCAGGCTGATACACAGGCTGCTGCGGCGCATACTGAGGCTGATACGCCGGCTGCTGTGGATGCGCGGCTTCCGGCTGATAAACCGGCGGCTGCTGCGGCGCATACTCAGGCTGATACACCGGCTGCTGCGGGTGCGCGGCTTCCGGCTGGTAAACCGGCGGCTGCTGCGGCGCATACTCAGGCTGGTACACCGGCTGTTGCGGATGCGCGGCTTCCGGCTGGTAAACCGGCGGCTGCTGCGGCGCGTATTCAGGCTGATACACCGGCTGTTGCGGATGCGCGGCTGCCGGCTGGTAAACCGGCGGCTGCTGCGGCGCGTATTCAGGCTGATACACCGGTGGTTGCAGGTGAGCAGCCTCCGGTTGGTATGCCTGCCCTGCCCCCTGCTCCGCCCATGCCTGCGGCACAGCTGCAGCGGCGGAAGCGGCGCCGATTGGGTCGGCCACCGTATGGCCATTCAGCAGCGGATCGTAAGGGTCTAAATCGCCAGGACGTGCGGCGCTGGCGCCTGAGAACAGGACATCATCAGCGGCGACAGGCGCGCCGCTGGCGCTGTATTGTACGGCTTCCGCATCATCCATACGTTTACCGGAGAACAGCGCGGCATCGGTTTTACGCCCCATCGGGTTGGCGAACTTTTCCGCCAGACGCTTACGACGCGCTAACGCGCTGCGTAAGATGCGGGCGCGACGCGATTCCCGCGGCTGCGCGTTATCGTCGTCTTCATCATCTTCATATTCATCATCTTCATATTCGCCTTCATCAACCCAGGTATCGTCCCGACGGGTACGATTACTGGCAAAGGTCAAAATAGAAAGGATGGCGCCGCCGAGTTTCTCGGCAATGCTGACCCATGACCAGCCGGTAAACAGCGTTAAACCTGCAGCCCAGATACAAAGCAAGGCGATAGTGCCGCCGCTGCTGTGCAGCAAGGGTTGTAAGGTGGTGCTAAGCAGGCTGCCAATGACGCCGCCGGAGGCAAAGTACCAGATATCGTCGGCATTGATTGCCGCCAGACCGCAGGAAGTGAGAATGAGCGCCAGCGCGCCGATCAGGCGCAGCGAAACGGCGAAGTAGTCGACATACTCGTCATTTTCCTGATGACGCCATGCAAACCAGCAGCCGCCGATGATAATCACGGGGATGGTGTACGCCATTACGCCAAAGATGAAAAATAGCGTGTCCGCCAGCCACGCTCCGGGCATGCCGCCCAGATTATGGATAGGCTCATGCCAGGCGGTCTGTGACCAACTGGGATCGGATGGATTAAAGCTCAGTAATGCCGCCATCAGCCAGATGGCAAAAAGAGAGCAAAGGATGAGTAACGCCTCAAGAACGCGGCGCCCGCTGCTTAGCTTCGTTAGTTTGACTTCTTTGTCTTCGGTGTATTCCTGGCTCAAGAAAGGCTCTCCAGGTATCAGGCAATTTCCTGCCTGCTGCTAAAACGGACAACAGCGCCGGGTCTCCCCGGCACTGTTGCTGTATGGATTAACAGGAGTGTAATCAAACTACGTCGATTTTGCACCTGTTCCGTGTTAGCGCGTCTTGATTACCAGACGATTACTCTGCTTGACTTCTTCCATAACCACGTAGGTACGGGTGTCGTTTACGCCCGGCAGGCGCAGCAGGGTTTCGCCCAGCAATTTACGATACGCTGACATGTCCGGTACACGGGTTTTCAACAGATAGTCAAAATCACCGGATACCAGATGACACTCTTGAATTTCTTCAAGTTTTTGCACTGCGGCGTTAAATTGCTCAAACACATCCGGCGCACCACGATTCAGAGTAATCTCAACAAATACCAGAAGTGATGCATCCAGATAATGCGGGTTGAGCAGCGCCGTATAGCCCTGAATAAAACCCTGTCTTTCCAGTCGACGCACGCGCTCAAGGCAAGGCGTCGGAGAAAGTCCCACCCGTTTGGAAAGCTCGACGTTGGAAATACGCCCGTCTTTTTGCAGTTCATTCAGAATGTTACGATCGATGCGGTCGAGATCTTTGCCAGGGCGTTTCTTGCTATCTACCATTATTATTGTCTCTCTGTATTCCTTCCCTACTCCTGTTCTGACTCTGCGCCTTCACTGCCAGAGCCCATCCCGTTATTACCCGTACGACGTTGAGTAACCCAGGGGTACGTGAGAAGTCCGTTGCCTAATGGCAGTCACCGACATCACGCATGGCGTCTGTCCACACCATGCGTAGATTTCGCTGACCCGGATAAAAATGGCATTTGCGTGCATGAACATTCGCCACACGCGAAACACTGCTTTTCTTCTTCCATGAATGTTTTCGCAAAAGCACAGGGGATTGTCAAAGCAAAACATCGATTTTTAGTACAAGATGCCAGATATTCATCATCAACCCCCTCTGAATCTCATGTTTTCATCTTATAATCAGGGCGCTAACAGTAGAATTAATTATATTTTCCGCTCGTTAAATCGCCAATCCATCGGCGGGTTCTATTGCACATATCGTTAACAAAATCGCTACGCTCTTTTTTTACGCCCGCAAATTCCCTACAATCCAGCCCAATGTATGCCAATAAAATATGGGGATCTCATGGGCACAGCCAAACACAGTAAACTGCTTATTCTAGGTTCTGGACCTGCAGGATATACCGCGGCGGTCTATGCTGCGCGCGCAAACCTGCAGCCGGTGCTGATCACCGGCATGGAAAAAGGCGGTCAGCTGACCACCACCACTGAAGTGGAAAACTGGCCAGGCGACCCAAACGATCTGACCGGTCCGCTGCTCATGGAACGTATGCACGAGCATGCCACCAAGTTCGAAACTGAAATTATTTTCGATCACATCAGCAGCGTCGATCTGCAGAACCGTCCGTTCCGCCTGGTCGGCGACAGCGGCGAGTACACCTGTGACGCGCTGATTATCGCAACCGGCGCTTCCGCCCGTTACCTGGGTCTGCCTTCTGAAGAGGCTTTCAAAGGCCGCGGCGTCTCTGCCTGCGCCACCTGCGACGGTTTCTTCTATCGTAACCAGAAAGTCGCGGTAATCGGCGGCGGCAACACGGCGGTTGAAGAAGCGCTGTATCTGTCCAACATTGCGGCCGAAGTGCATCTGATCCACCGTCGCGACTCCTTCCGTGCGGAAAAAATTCTGATCAAGCGCCTGATGGATAAAGTGGAAAGCGGCAATATCGTACTGCACACCGATCGCACCCTGGAAGAAGTTACCGGCGATCAGATGGGCGTCAGCGGCCTGCGTCTGCGCGATACCAAAAATAGCGACAACGTTGAAACCCTGGACGTCGCCGGTCTGTTTGTCGCCATTGGACACAGCCCGAACACCGCTATATTTGAAGGTCAGTTAGCGCTGGAAAACGGTTATATCAAAGTGCAGTCCGGCATCCACGGTAACGCCACGCAAACCAGTATCCCTGGCGTGTTCGCGGCAGGCGACGTGATGGACCATATCTATCGTCAGGCAATTACCTCCGCCGGCACCGGCTGTATGGCGGCGCTGGACGCGGAACGCTACCTCGACGGTTTAGCTGACGCTTGCAAATAATCTTTACAAGTCAGTAACAAAGGTAAAGAAGGCGACGAAAAGTCGCCTTTATTTTTGCCGCGTTGTAACATTGCCGTGCCCAAAAATCTCATAACGACACCTGCTAAGCGCGCAATGAATAAAACCCGTCAACAAGAGTTAACCCGCTGGTTAAAAGAAAAAAGCATTATCTCCCGTCGCTGGTTGATGATTTCTCGCCTGCTGGGCGTCGTGAGCGGTCTGTTGATCGTCGCTCAGGCGTGGTTCCTGGCGCGTATCCTTCACCGAATGATTATGGAAAATATCCCGGCGACGGCGCTGCTGCTGCCATTTACCTTGCTGGCGCTGGTGCTGATCCTGCGCGCCTGGGTGGTATGGCTACGCGAACGCGTCGGCTTCCACGCCGGCCAGCATATCCGTTATGAAATTCGCCGCCAGGTGCTGGACCGCCTTCAGCAGGCGGGCCCGGCCTGGATTCAGGGAAAACCCGCCGGCAGTTGGGCGACGCTCATCCTCGAGCAAATCGACGATATGCATGATTACTACGCGCGCTATCTGCCGCAGATGACGCTGGCCGCCTGCGTGCCGCTGCTGATTGTTATCACTATCTTCCCCAGCAACTGGGCAGCCGCGCTAATTTTACTCGGCACAGCCCCGCTGATCCCGCTCTTTATGGCGCTGGTCGGGATGGGCGCCGCCGATGCCAACCGGCGCAATTTCCTTGCGCTCGGTCGCCTTAGCGGCCACTTCCTCGACCGCCTACGCGGCATGGAAACACTGCGCCTGTTCAACCGCGGCGAAGCGGAAATCAATAATATCCGCGACGCGTCGCAGGATTTCCGCCAGCGGACGATGGAAGTCCTGCGTCTGGCTTTTCTCTCCTCCGGCGTACTGGAGTTCTTTACCTCGCTCTCTATCGCGCTGGTGGCGGTCTATTTCGGTTTTTCCTACCTCGGCGAGCTCGACTTCGGCCACTACGGCGTCGGCGTCACGCTGATGTCAGGTTTTTTAACCCTGATACTGGCGCCGGAGTTTTTCCAGCCGCTGCGTGATTTAGGCACATTTTACCATGCTAAGGCTCAGGCCATTGGCGCAGCGGATAGCCTGAAGTCCTTTATGGAAACTCCGCTGGCGCAGGCCGAACGGGGCGAGAAAACGCTGAGCGATCATGAACTGATTCGCCTCGAAGCCCGCGATCTGATAGTCAAATCACCGGATGGCAAAACGCTGACAGGCCCGCTTAGTTTTATCCTGAACGCCGGAGAACGTGTGGTACTGGTTGGCCAGAGCGGCTCCGGTAAAAGCTCGCTGCTGAATACGCTGACAGGCTTTCTTCCCTATGAAGGTTCGCTACAGGTTAACGGCGTGGAGTTGCGCGATCTCGATGCGGAACGCTGGCGTCGGCTAATTAGCTGGGTCGGTCAGAACCCGCAGCTGCCCGCTGCCACTCTGCGTGAAAACGTGCTGCTGGCGTGGCCAGAAGCCACGGAAGCGCAACTGCAGCTAGCTCTGGATAAGGCCTGGGTCAGCGAGTTTATCTCCCAACTGCCACAAGGTATTAATACCCCGGTCGGCGATCAGGCTGCTGGCCTCTCTGTCGGCCAGGCTCAGCGCATTGCCGTAGCGCGCGCGCTGCTGGTGCCGTGCCGGCTGTTGCTGCTTGATGAACCAGCGGCCAGCCTTGACGCCCATAGCGAACAGCGCGTCATGCAGGCGCTGTCTCACGCCTCCACCCAGCAGACCACCCTGATGGTCACCCACCAACTGGCAGGACTCGCCGAGTGGGATGCTATCTGGGTAATGCAGGATGGTCAGATTGTCGAGCAAGGCGACTATGCGCAGCTTTCTGCCGCTGGAGGCGCGTTTGCCTCACTGTTAGCCCATCGCCAGGAGGAAATTTAAATGCGCGCACTGTTACCCTATCTGGCGCTATACAAACGCCACAAATGGCTGCTGACCCTCGGCGTGGTGCTGGCTATCGTTACGCTGCTGGCAAGTATCGGGCTGTTAACGCTTTCCGGTTGGTTCCTTTCCGCCTCGGCGGTCGTCGGCGTCGCCGGTATCTACAGTTTTAACTACATGCTGCCCGCCGCAGGCGTTCGCGGCGCAGCGATTATTCGTACTGCAGGCCGCTATTTTGAGCGTCTGGTAAGCCACGACGCGACTTTCCGGGTATTGCAGCACCTGCGCGTCGCCACGTTTAGCAAACTGCTGCCGCTCTCCCCCGCCGGGCTGGCGCGTTTTCGCCAGGGCGAGTTACTCAACCGCATCGTGGCTGATGTCGACACGCTGGATCACCTCTATCTACGCGTGATTTCGCCGCTGATTGGCGCGCTGGTGGTCATTCTGGTGGTAACCATCGGCTTAAGCGTACTCGATGTCACCCTGGCGCTCACGCTTGGCGGTATTATGCTGGCGACGCTACTCCTGCTGCCACCGCTGTTTTACCGTGCCGGTAAGCCGACCGGGGAGCATATCACCCAGCTTCGCGGGCAGTATCGCCAGCAACTCACCTCCTGGCTACAGGGGCAGGCCGAGTTGATGCTTTTTAATGCCAGCGATCGCTACCGCGAACAGATGGAAAAAACGGAACAGCGCTGGCAAGAAGCGCAGCGCCGTCAGGCAGAGCTTACCGCCCTGTCGCAGGCGCTGATGCTGTTGATTGGCGGCATCGCGGTGATCGCCATGCTGTGGATGGCATCTGACGGCGTTGGCGGTAATAGCCAGCCGGGCGCGCTCATCGCTCTCTTCGTTTTCTGCGCCTTGGCGGCATTTGAAGCGCTGGCGCCGGTCACCGGCGCCTTCCAGCATCTCGGCCAGGTCATCGCGTCCGCGCGTCGCATCACGCAGATTACCGAGCAGCAGCCCGAGGTGACATTCAGCCAGCAGACAGCGCAAAGCTTCTCCCAGGTAGCGCTTACCCTGAATGAGGTAACCTTCAGCTACCCGCAACAATCGGCCCCGGCGCTGAAAGATATTTCGCTACAGGTCGCGGCAGGCGAGCATATCGCCATTCTTGGCCGTACCGGCTGCGGTAAATCAACTCTGCTACAGCTATTGACCCGCGCCTGGGATCCGGCCAACGGTCAGATTCAACTAAATGGCCAGCCGCTTAGCGCACTGTCTGAAACGACCCTGCGCCAGGCGATGAGCGTCGTGCCGCAGCGGGTACATCTCTTCAGCGCGACGCTGCGCGATAATCTGCTGCTTGCCGCGCCGCAGGCCAGCGACGGCGAGCTTGCCAATATCCTGGAGCGCGTCGGCCTGGAGAAACTGCTGGAAGATAGCGGTCTGAATAGCTGGCTTGGTGAAGGCGGACGTCAGCTTTCCGGCGGCGAGCTACGTCGTCTGGCCATCGCCCGCGCGCTATTGCACGATGCGCCGCTAATGCTGCTTGATGAGCCCACCGAAGGTCTGGATGCGACAACGGAAAGCCAGATCCTTGATTTACTAAGCGAAGTGATGCACGAAAAAACCGTACTGATGGTCACCCACCGCCTGCGTGGACTGGCGCGGTTTAATCAGATAATAGTCATGGACAACGGACAAATTATTGAGCAAGGTAGTCACGCAGAGCTGCTGGCGAAACAGGGCCGCTATTACCAGTTTAAGCAACGTCTGTAAGCTATTATTGTCAACAATTGCTGGTGCGTATTGAGGTCAAAAATGCGTCTGGTTCAGCTCTCTCGTGACTCTATCGCCTTCCCTTCCCCGGAAGGCGCCCTGCGTGAACCAAATGGCCTGCTGGCGCTGGGCGGCGATCTGAGCCCCGCTCGCCTGCTCATGGCCTATCAGCGCGGTATTTTTCCATGGTTTTCTCCCGGCGACCCTATTTTATGGTGGTCGCCCGACCCACGCGCCGTACTGTGGCCGGAGCAATTCCACTTTAGCCGCAGCATGAAACGTTTTCATCAGCGCTCTCCCTATCGGGTGACGCTCAACCACGCCTTCGGCCAGGTTATCGAGGGCTGCGCCAGCCATCGTGATGAAGGCACCTGGATCACCCCCAGCATCGTGCAGGCCTATCACCAGTTACATGAACTCGGTCACGCTCATTCAATCGAGGTATGGGATGAAGACTCGCTGGTCGGCGGCATGTATGGCGTGGCGCAGGGAGCGCTGTTTTGCGGCGAATCGATGTTTAGCCGGGCGGAAAATGCCTCCAAAACCGCGCTGATGATCTTCTGTCAGGCTTTTGCCCAGGATGGCGGCAGATTAATTGACTGCCAGGTTCTCAACGCGCATACCGCCTCTTTAGGGGCGATTGAAATCCCGCGCCGCGATTATCTCGATTACCTTTCCGTATTACGTACCTACCGCTTACCGGAGCGATTTTGGGTACCAAGGGTGCTATTTACCGGTAATGGATAAATGTTTTCAGCACATTTCTTAGCGTGGTGGTATAATTGCGCGGTAGAGTAGCTTCTGCCTGTTGCCCCGCCGCCGTTTGGGAATAATAAGAGTCAGATAACGCCCATCGTTCTGTCACTGCCCTTTACGTTTGCGCCTGTCATGCGGTTTCACCGCGTGTATTCCGGGCAATGCGCCAAAACTACTTCGGCGATTTATACCCGTCATGTTTTAAGCTACAGGCGCTGGCTGCGCGCAATTATTTATCGCCAGCCTGCGACGCGAACTGTTTTGGGTATACGTAAAACTTTACATACTTGCTGAACTTCGGCATTATCTTGCCGGTTCAAAACTACGGTAGTGATACCCCAGAGGACTAGATGGCCAAAGAAGACAATATTGAAATGCAGGGCACCGTACTTGAAACGTTGCCTAACACTATGTTCCGCGTAGAACTGGAAAACGGTCACGTGGTAACTGCGCATATTTCCGGTAAAATGCGTAAAAACTACATCCGCATTCTGACGGGCGACAAAGTGACTGTTGAGCTGACCCCGTACGACCTGAGCAAAGGCCGCATTGTCTTCCGTAGTCGCTAATTGTTTCCGCCGCTAAGGCGTCAGATGCTGAAGGCCGGGCTCATGCCCGGTCTTTTCATTTCCGCTTCCCGCGCTGATTTACTCTGTCATCTCTTTATCTATCGGCAGGGTATTATTTAGCGCTTCTTTCGGCACATGAGCGCTCAATTTGTCGATACCAATAAGCTCTGAAGCGAAGCCGGAATAAACCATTAAACCATAATCGGTAGTAATGGTTTTCTCAGTCATATAATTTTGCGACTGACTCGTGGTGGTAATTTTCTTTCCCTTCTCCGTTTTCACCAACATCCCAGCGCCTTTGATTAGCAAGGCACATTGCGGGATTTGCTCCTCTAACCGTTTTTCCTCGGGGATATCAATGGTGTATGTGCTCACATACTTACCTGATCCGGTGGGGAAAAACGCCTTATAGGTTGGCCCCCCGGCAGCCTTAACCAGATAGAAGGGATTTTCAGCGCCGCTAAACCGATAACTTCCTGTCATATCCGGACATTGCGCCTGAGCGGCAATGGAAAACAGCGCCAGCGAGGCGCAGAGCAAAAATTTGCCGGGTTTCATGGTTCATCCTTGTGATTTTATCCGTCCCGTCCCACGCTAATAAAAAAAGACCGGGCTGTCACCAGCCCGGTCTTTATCATTGAACAATTCAGAATTTATTTAATGCGCCGCTTCTGGTTTGTGCTTTTGCGCGCTGTGGAAGCCGTAGGTCAGCACGTTGTTGGCTTTATCCAACTCAACGGTGACCTGGCCGCCGTCCACCAGCGAACCAAACAGCAGCTCATTCGCCAACGGTTTCTTCAGGTTGTCCTGAATCACCCGCGCCATTGGACGCGCGCCCATTGCCCGGTCATATCCCTTCTCTGCCAGCCAGTCACGCGCTTCCTGGCTCACTTCCAGCGACACGCCTTTCTGATCCAGCTGTACCTGCAGCTCGACGATAAACTTATCGACCACCTGATGGATCACGGTCGTAGAGAGGTGATCGAACCAGATGATATTGTCGAGACGGTTACGGAACTCCGGCGTAAAGATCTTTTTGATCTCTTCCATCGCATCGGTGCTGTTATCCTGCTGGATAAGACCAATCGATTTACGCTCGGTTTCACGCACCCCGGCGTTGGTGGTCATCACCAGCACCACGTTGCGGAAGTCCGCTTTACGGCCGTTGTTATCGGTCAGCGTACCGTTATCCATTACCTGCAGCAGGATATTGAAGACATCCGGATGCGCTTTTTCGATCTCATCAAGCAGCAGCACCGCGTGCGGATGTTTGATAACCGCATCGGTCAACAGCCCGCCCTGATCGAAACCAACGTATCCCGGAGGCGCGCCAATCAAGCGGCTAACGGTATGACGTTCCATATACTCGGACATATCAAAGCGCAGCAGCTCAATGCCCAGCGCTTTCGCCAGCTGCACGGTGACTTCGGTTTTCCCGACCCCGGTCGGCCCGGCAAACAGGAAAGACCCAACCGGCTTATGCTCATGTCCAAGCCCGGCACGCGCCATCTTGATAGCTTCAGTCAGCGCTTCAATCGCTTTATCCTGACCGAAGACCAACATTTTCAGACGGTCGCCAAGGTTTTTCAGCGTATCGCGATCGCTGCGGGAGACGCTCTTCTCCGGAATACGCGCAATGCGCGCAACCACAGATTCGATATCCGCCACATTGACCGTTTTCTTGCGCTTACTGACCGGCATCAGCCGCGCCCGCGCCCCCGCTTCGTCGATCACGTCAATCGCCTTATCCGGCAGATGACGATCGTTGATGTATTTCACCGCCAGCTCGACCGCCGCACGTACCGCTTTGGCGGTATAACGCACATCGTGGTGCGCTTCGTATTTCGGTTTCAGACCGTTGATGATCTGCACCGTCTCTTCGACAGAAGGCTCGGTCACGTCGATTTTCTGGAAACGACGCGCCAGCGCGCGATCTTTTTCAAAAATGTTGCTGAACTCCTGGTAGGTCGTGGAGCCAATCACCCTGATCTTGCCGCCGGAAAGCAGCGGTTTAATCAGGTTAGCCGCATCAACCTGACCGCCGGAGGCCGCGCCTGCGCCGATGATAGTATGGATCTCATCGATAAACAGGATGCTATTGGTATCCTGCTCAAGCTGTTTCAGCAGCGCTTTAAAGCGTTTTTCAAAATCGCCGCGATATTTGGTGCCCGCCAGCAGCGAACCGATATCCAGCGAGTAAATGGTGCAATCCGCCATCACTTCCGGTACGTCGCCCTGGACGATACGCCAGGCGAGCCCTTCCGCAATCGCGGTCTTGCCGACGCCGGACTCACCCACCAGCAGCGGGTTGTTTTTACGGCGGCGACACAATACCTGAATAGCACGCTCCAGCTCTTTATCACGGCCGATCAGCGGATCGATGCCGCCCACGCGCGCAAGCTGGTTGAGATTGGTGGTGAAGTTTTCCATACGATCCTCCCCGCCTGCTTGCTCTTCGTTACCCGGCTGGCTCGCGTTATTTTCCGAAGGCTGGCTGGGCTCGTCTTTGCGCGTGCCGTGAGAGATGAAATTCACCACATCAAGGCGGCTGACTTCATGTTTACGCAGCAGATAGGCGGCCTGCGACTCCTGCTCGCTGAAAATCGCGACCAGGACGTTGGCGCCGGTGACTTCGCTGCGACCGGAGGATTGGACGTGAAAAACCGCACGCTGCAGCACGCGCTGAAAACTTAGCGTCGGCTGGGTGTCTCGCTCTTCTTCCGTAGCCGGAAGGACGGGAGTGGTCTGTTCGATGAAGGCTTCAAGTTCCTGACGCAAAGCGACCAGGTCCACGGAACAGGCTTCCAGCGCTTCGCGTGCCGAGGGGTTGCTGAGCAAAGCCAGCAACAAGTGCTCGACGGTCATAAATTCATGACGGTGCTCGCGCGCTCTGGCGAAAGCCATGTTTAAACTGAGTTCCAGTTCTTGATTGAGCATAGGCACCTCCCCCAATTTTCATGCCTGTAATCAGGCTTTCTCTAGCGTACACAGCAATGGATGCTCGTTCTCCTTGGCGTACTGGTTCACCATAGCGACTTTGGTTTCCGCAACTTCGGCGGTAAAAACGCCGCAAATCGCCTTACCTTCATAGTGAACCGTGAGCATCAGTTGCGTTGCACGTTCTACATCATAAGAAAAGAATTTTTGTAACACGTCAATAACAAACTCCATTGGAGTGTAGTCATCATTGACTAATATCACTTTATACATAGATGGTGGTTTAAGCGCATCACGAACTTCATCTTCTACCAGTTGATCGAAGTCCAGCCAATCTCTCTTACTCATCGTCAATGTTCGTCATCGGTTGCTGTTGCCAACAGGCCGCGGCCTGTCGATGATCTGAGGTTATGCACGTTACAAATCTACAATAGATCATAGATAACTATCATCTATTGCTTCCATCCGCGACGCCTGTCACATTCCCCAGCAATAGCGTTAACTGCTTCAAATTTTGACGCATTTTTCACCGTCCACCCTCGTCAATTGCTTGACGCATTTCCGTATTTCTCTAAATTGTACTGGCGAGAGTTGGCGAGCAATTGTACAACTCGTAACTCCCCTACCGGTTCATTCCATCTTACTTATAAAGATTTACGAAGGATGTCGAAGTATGGAAATGGGTACTGTTAAGTGGTTCAACAATGCCAAAGGGTTCGGTTTTATTTGCCCTGAGGGCGGCGGCGAAGACATTTTCGCCCATTACTCCACCATCCAGATGGATGGTTACAGAACGCTAAAAGCCGGGCAATCCGTTCGGTTTGATGTTCACCAGGGGCCGAAAGGCAATCACGCCAGCGTGATTGTTCCTGTGGAAGCAGAAACGGCTGCATAACTCTTTTGCTTCATTGTGTACATCCTGCTAATAAAATGCCAGTCCTTCTGACTGGCATTTTTATCTCCTTACTCACGCGCCAACGCATCAACCGGGTCTAATCGCGCGGCATTACGCGCCGGCAACCAGCCAAAAAGCACTCCGGTTAACGTCGAACACAAAAATGCGGTCAACAGCGCCAGCGGCGAAAAACCAATTTCCCAACCGGGTAAGAACAGTTGCAAAATGAACGCGATCATCAACGACAAACTCACGCCGATGGCGCCGCCCACCAGACAAACCAGCACCGCTTCAATAAGAAACTGCTGCAGAACATCCCTGGCCCGAGCGCCAACCGCCATTCTGATGCCGATTTCACGGGTGCGCTCCGTGACTGACACCAGCATGATATTCATCACCCCAATTCCGCCGACGACCAGCGCGATCACCGCCACCAGGGTCAGGAACAGCTGTAAAGTATGTGTGGTCCTTTCCGCCGTTTTCAAGACACTGTCCATATTCCAGGTGAAAACATCTTTTTTGCCATGGCGGAGCTCCAGCAACCGCACCAGTTGCTGCTCAGCGGTGGCGCTATCGTAGCCCTCCTGCACGCGGACGGTTATCGAGTTAAGCCACGATTGCCCCATCACCCGCCCGGCCATCGTGGAATAGGGCAGCCAGACGCGGAGGATTTTGCTGCTGCCGAACATCGATTGTTTCTCATCGGCCACGCCGACAATCGTCGCCGGCATATTACCGACCAAAATCACCTCGCCAACCACTTTCGCCTTGTGGGGGAATAGCTGGCGACGGGCATTGCTATCCAGCACCACCACCTGCGCCCGGCTATTCAGCTGCAGCTCATTGAACGTATTTCCCTCGCTGAACGTCATGCCATAAACGTTGAAATATTGCGCGCCAACGCCTTCGGCGCTGGCGGCCACATCGATGTTATTAGCGCGCAGGCGCAGGCTTTTCGATACCGCCGGCGTCGCGGAGCTCACCCATGGTTGTTTTTGAATCGCCAGCAGATCGTCATATTTTAACGCCTGCTGATAACGCGGATCGTCATCGCCAAAATCTTTACCGGGATAAACATCAATGGTATTGGTGCCGATGGCGCGAATATCGGCTAAAACCAACTGTTTCGCGGCATCGCCGACGACCACGATAGAGACGACCGAAGCGATACCAATAATGATGCCAAGCATAGTTAACAGCGTGCGCATTTTATTCGCCGCCATCGCCCGCCAGGCCATCACCAGCGCCTCACGAAAACCACTGCTGAACTGACGCCAGATGGTAGGCTCCGCGCGGTCTTCGGCGCGAAGCACGCCGCCTTTTTCCAGCGATGACGGCGGTGGGTTACGCACAATTTCACCGTCGCGCAGTTCGATGATTCTTTCCGCCTGCGCCGCGACCTGCGGGTCGTGGGTGACGATAATCACCGTATGCCCTTGCGCCTTAAGCTGATGCAGGATGGCCATGACCTCTTCACCTGAGTGGCTATCCAGCGCCCCGGTCGGTTCATCGGCAAGGATCACCTCGCCGCCGTTCATCAGGGCGCGGGCGATACTCACGCGCTGCTGCTGCCCGCCGGATAGCTGCGACGGGAAGTATTCCGCCCGCTCGCCCAAACCTAATCGGGTGAGTAAATCCCGCGCCCGTTCAAGGCGAATCCGGCGCTCTTTGCCGGCATAGATAGCAGGTACCTCGACGTTTTGCGCCGCCGTCAGGTGCGATAACAGATGGTAACGCTGGAAAATAAAGCCAAAGTGCTCACGGCGTAGCCTGGCCAGTTCATCGCCGCTCAGATGCGACACATCGACCCCGGCAACCTGATAGGTACCGCTGGTGGGTTTATCAAGGCAGCCAAGGATGTTCATCAGCGTTGATTTGCCGGAACCTGAAGCCCCAACGATCGCCACCATTTCCCCGGCGGCAATACTGAGGGTGATGCCCTTTAGGACTTCAACTTCACCGTCGCCCGAGGGGTAACTGCGGCGAATATCACGCAGTTCGAGCAGCGCCGTCATTTTGCCGCTCCGGGCGTGCTTTCGCTGATAATGACCTCATCACCCTCTTCCAGCCCTTTCGCCACCGCCACATCGGTATCGTTACGCGCACCGATAACGATTTCACGCTCTTTCACTTCCCCGTTGCGCAGCAAGCGCACGTTGTAGCGGTTATCGCCGATGGCGTCGCCCAGCGCGCTGAGCGGAATAGTAATCACGTTTTTCACTTCCGCCAGCTGGATATGCACCTGCGCCGTCATTTCAAGACGCAGGATCCCCTGCGGGTTGGGAACTTCAAACCGCGCATAATAAAATATGGCATCATTGACCTTTTCCGGCGTCGGCAGAATATCCTTCAGCGTACCTTCGTAACGGGTCAGAGGGTCGCCGAGTACCGTAAACCAGGCCTTTTGCCCCGGCTTAAGATGGATCACGTCCGCTTCCGAAACCTGCGCTTTGACCAGCATGGTACTGAGGTCCGCCAGCGTCAGGATGTTTGGCGCCTGCTGAGCGGCAATCACCGTCTGTCCCTGCAGGGTAGTGATTTGCGTCACTTCGCCGGACATCGGCGCCAGGATACGCGTATAGTCGAGGTTGGTTTTCGCGGTGTCGAGGGTCGCCTGGTTGCGTTTAATCTGCGCCTCTATGGTGCCGATTTGCGCCTCTTTCACCGCCACATCGGTGGCGGCGGTATCCAGATCCTGGCGTGAGACCAGTTGGCGCTGCGCCAACTGCTGCTGGCGCGCTAAGGTTACCTGCGCAAGCTTACGTTCGGCCTGCGCCTGTTTTAACTGAGCGCGCAGCTCCATGAGCGTCGCTTCGACTTCTTTAATCTGGTTTTCAGCCTGCTCCGGGTCGATAACTCCCAGCAGCTGGTCCTTCTGTACTTTATCGCCAATATTGACGCGCAGCGTCTTCAACTGGCCGCTGACCTGCGCGCCGACGTCGACTTTACGCAGCGCATCTAACTTGCCCGTCGCCAGTACGCTCTGCTGCAGATCGCCTTTACGCGCCACCAGCGTTTGATACTGCGGCAACGGCACGTTCAGAACGCGCCATCCCCAAACGGCCGCAATAACCACCACCAGCGCCAACAGCCACCAGACTTTCCTGCGTTTTCCATTCAATGTCATAAAAAATTCCTGATCTATTCCCCGCAGCTCGGATGATGATTCTAACGGAAGCGGCGGCGAACAGAAGCCAGAATTTTAGCAATGCTTAATGTTTATTGATGTTGGGCTGCCGCGATGTCTTGCGGCGAGACATGGCACGGTTTTCGCTGCTGGGCTAATCAGCGCGCCCGCGCGCCAGCCACAACACCCGGGAAAACATCTTTTTCAGCAACGTCGGGACGGCGTCGATTCCCCGCCGTCCAGCCTCCATCGCGACCTCTATCGCCAGGTCGGGTTTCGATGAACGGTGAATGGCTTTGGTGATCACTCGGCGCATGTTCATCGGCATATTATCCGGGATCTGCGCCACCCGATGGTAAACATCATCGAACCCCTGACGATACATAAAGTGTTCCATGTCCATCGCCGGAAGCATGGTTAAGTGTACGCGTTCCAGTTCGTTATCATTGTTGAGTAGTCCGCGCACCGTAGCGGCGTACTTCTTTCCTGCCTCATCGCCGTCGACCAGCACATGCCATTCAATCCCCATCCGGCGGGCAAATTTAATCAGCGGCTTGAGCCCGGATTGGGCAAATTCAATCACCTTCACCCCTTCAGCGTCGAAATGATGCCCGCACTGGCGCGCCAGTTCGTTGATAACCCAGGTTTCCGTTTCGCCTTCCACCAGCAACCAGCAGCGGGCAAACAGCGATGACGCGCGGTTGAAGCGAATGTGAAACGCAATGCGACGGCTATCTTCCGCATTCATCCCGCCGGGACCGAGCCGCCACGCCGAGACGCGGGACGATTCACGCACCAGCCGACACACCTGCTCGACCGGCGTCAACGATAAAAGTTCGCCGGAATTGGTTGTAGTGACTCGCTGCAGCGGCAGGAGATTCAGTAAATGCCAGGCGACCGAAAGCATGATCGGATGCAACCGCGTTTCTGGATCTTCAATCAGCAGCAGCGGCCGCGCATCGCGATCGAGGCGGACGGCCCCTTTCGCCTGCAATAAAGTGGAGAACAACCCAAGTAAGATCACCCGATGACTACGACCGCCGGGTTTATCAATCATTCGGTTAATAATATCGAGATAGCGCCAGCTGCGTTGTTCATCATGAGAACGTCGGCGCATCAGGCGATTGCGGCTTTGCGCGCTGCTCTGCTCGGCGAAGTAATGTTCTAGCAGTTGCACCATCGCCGACAGCCCTTCGCGGATTTGCCCATCGGTGAGATTTTGCGGATGATTGACCAGTTCGCGGGAGAGAAAATCCAGCTGCCGGGCGGTAATCTCAATTTGCGGCGAATGCGGCACGGTTCCGTTGTGAATTCGGCGCATAAAGCGGGCGTCGCGCAGGCGCAATACCGGCATTAAGCGCACCAGATGGCGCGCCAGATCGTCGATATCTTGCATCTCCAGCGCCTCTCCCTGGCAGTTAATAAAACTACGCAGGGTCATCACGCTGCCGTCGTCCGCCAGCTCCCCCTCAAGGCGATAGAAAATGCGCTGATAGCCGTCATCACAGGGCACCCAGCAATCGCTAAGCGGTCGAAAACGGCGCACGCGATGGCGCCCGGGTTCATTTTCGCGGAAAGTTAAAATGATATGCAGATGATGCTCCCGCCCCTGAATATCGCCGGGGGGAAACCAGAAGTCATCGCGTACGAAATGGTACAGGTCAAACTCAGGCGATAAAAGCAGCGTCAGAGCGTCCAGCAGGCTGGATTTACCCCATGCGTTTTCGCCGATTAGCACATTGTTTTGCTCGAGCATCAACGATAAACGGTTGATACCGCGAAATCCGACGATCTCTACACGCTCAAGATGCATATCCCCTCCGCCTGGCCCACATTCTCCTTCAGTAATCAGTAGTATAGCGAGGCGCAGACAACATGGCACCCCCTGCTTCCCGCACCGACAATTGAACTCAGAAGCAAATGAGTTTGTAAGGTATCAGCTCTTGATTTCATATAATTAATAAATTAATTCATCTTCGGTAGTAGTTTATTTTTCAGCGTTGTGTTCTACACTTGCATAAATCATGCATGGTGAAAGGAAAATCATCTCATTGCTCTAAATCAAATTACATCAATTTATTTAACTAGTCCGAGGGTGGCGTTCGTCCCTAGAATAGCGACGCTTTATTTTTATCGTCATCCTTTGCGTCGATAAATAAAGACCGGCACGTCAAAACGTGTTCGTTTACATTATTATTTGAGGTGGTTATGTTCAGAAAATTAGCAGCAGAGTGCTTTGGCACATTCTGGCTTGTATTCGGCGGCTGCGGCAGCGCAGTGCTGGCAGCGGCTTTCCCGGAATTGGGAATTGGTTTTGCCGGCGTCGCCCTGGCCTTCGGTTTAACCGTATTAACCATGGCTTTTGCCGTGGGTCATATTTCCGGCGGGCACTTTAACCCAGCGGTCACTTTAGGCCTGTGGGCTGGCGGTCGTTTCCCGGCTAAAGACGTAATTGGTTATATTATCGCCCAGGTTGTCGGCGGTATTATTGCTGCCGCAGTGCTGTACGTCGTCGCCAGCGGTAAAGCCGGTTTCGACGCTGCCGCGAGCGGCTTCGCTTCAAACGGTTTCGGCGAACACTCTCCGGGTGGCTACTCCATGCTGTCCGCTATCGTTATCGAAATCGTGCTGACCTGCGGATTCCTGCTGGTTATTCACGGTGCGACCGATAAAAACGCCCCGGCGGGCTTTGCGCCGATCGCCATCGGCCTGGCGCTGACCCTCATTCACCTGATTAGCATTCCGGTCACCAACACCTCCGTAAACCCGGCGCGTAGCACCGCGGTCGCTATCTTCCAGGGCGGCTGGGCGCTGCAACAGCTGTGGCTGTTCTGGGTGATGCCAATCATCGGCGGTATCCTCGGCGGCGTGCTGTACCGCACCCTGCTCGAAAAACGCGACTAACCCTCGCAAAAAGCCCGGCGACGCCGGGCTTTTTCTTTTTGTCGACAGCTTTACTCGGCCTGGCGAATTGGGTAGTGTCAGTGGCGCTATTCTTATTTTGCAAGGACCTTGCCGTTCATGTTTTCGGGACTATTAATCATTCTGCTGCCGTTGATTGTCGGCTACCTTATTCCTCTGCGTCACCCTTCCGCACTGAAACTGATTACCCGGCTGCTTAGCTGGATTGTTTACGTTATCCTCTTTTTCATGGGGATTAGCCTTGCATTCCTCGATAATCTCAGCAGCAATCTGTTATCAATACTGCATTACTCCGCGGTCAGCATTGTGGTTATTATTCTGTGCAATATTGCAGCACTGCTATGGCTGGATAAAAAAATGCCGTGGCGAGTCAAGCATCGTCCGGAAAAATTACCCTCGCGCCTGGCGATGGCTCTCGAGTCACTACAGCTGCTTGGCGTAGTGCTAATTGGTTTCCTGCTGGGATTAAGCGGCCTCTCTTTTTTACAGCATGCGACTGAAGCCAGCGAATATACTTTAATTTTCTTATTATTCCTCATCGGTATTCAGCTACGTAATAATGGAATGACTTTACGCCAAATTGTGCTTAATCGCCGCGGAATGATTGTCGCGGTGGTGGTCGCGGCCAGCTCATTATTTGGCGGAGTGATTAATGCCCTTATTCTTGGTCTGCCCATTAAAACCGGTCTGGCGATGGCATCCGGCTTCGGCTGGTACTCCCTTTCCGGAATTCTAATGACCGAATCCTACGGCCCGGTCATTGGCAGCGCGACATTCTTTAACGATCTGGCCCGCGAACTGCTGGCGATAATGTTAATCCCCGGCATGGTAATGCGCAGCCGCTCTACCGCGCTTGGGCTGTGCGGCGCAACCTCGATGGACTTTACTCTGCCGGTGCTACAGCGCTCCGGCGGCGTGGAAATCGTGCCTGCAGCCATCGTCCACGGTTTTATCCTCAGCCTGCTGGTGCCGGTGCTGATGGCGTTCTTCTCAGCCTGATCCCCCTATGGCGGTAGGCTCCCTACCGCCAAAATTGCGCTAAATCAATCTCCCTTTAAGT
The DNA here is from genome assembly GCF_051207495.1 of Klebsiella sp. K-3. NCBI lineage: Bacteria > Pseudomonadati > Pseudomonadota > Gammaproteobacteria > Enterobacterales > Enterobacteriaceae > Klebsiella > Klebsiella sp. K-3. Next base: position 250,990 of record NZ_JBPNXF010000009.1, read on the forward strand.
TGTGTCAGAAATACCTTTTCTCCATACGGCGACAGGCATAACCTTAAACATGTATCTAAAATATAACTTTAAAAGGTGTGATCATGTTTTGTGTGCAATGTGAACAAACTATCCGTACGCCGGCAGGAAATGGCTGTTCTTACGCGCAGGGTATGTGCGGTAAAACCGCTGAAACCTCCGATTTACAGGATCTGCTGATTGCTTCGCTGCAGGGCCTATCCGCATGGGCCGTTAAGGCACGTGAATACGGCATCATCGATCATGAGGTGGATAATTTCGCCCCGCGGGCGTTCTTCTCTACTCTAACCAACGTGAACTTCGACTCGCCGCGTATCGTCGGCTACGCCCGTCAGGCCATCGCGATGCGCGAGGCGCTGAAAGCGCAATGCCTGAATATTGATGCCAAGGCCTCGGTCGACAGCCCGGTAGCCGATCTGCAGTTGGTTAGCGATGATCTGGGCGAGCTGCAACGTCAGGCGGCGGACTATACGCCAAATAAAGACAAGGCCGCGATCGGTGAGAATATCCTCGGCCTGCGCCTGCTGTGCCTGTACGGCCTGAAAGGCGCCGCGGCCTATATGGAACACGCGCACGTGCTCGGTCAGTACGACAACGACATTTACGCCCAGTACCATAAAATCATGGCGTGGCTGGGTACCTGGCCTGCCGATATGAACGCTCTGCTGGAATGTTCGATGGAAATCGGCCAGATGAACTTCAAAGTGATGAGCATCCTCGACGCCGGTGAAACCACGAAATATGGCCACCCGACGCCGACCCAGGTCAACGTTAAAGCGACCGAAGGTAAGTGCATCCTGATCTCCGGGCACGATCTGAAAGATCTGTATAACCTGTTAGAGCAGACTGAAGGCACCGGCGTTAACGTCTATACCCACGGTGAAATGTTACCGGCTCACGGTTACCCGGAGCTGCGTAAGTTTAAACATCTGATCGGTAACTACGGCAGTGGTTGGCAAAACCAGCAGGTTGAATTCGCCCGCTTCCCGGGGCCCATCGTGATGACCTCGAACTGCATCATCGACCCAACCGTCGGCGCCTACGACGACCGCATCTGGACTCGCAGCATCGTCGGCTGGCCGGGCGTCAATCATCTGGAAGGCGAAGATTTCTCCCCGGTTATCACCCAGGCGCAGCAAATGGCCGGCTTCCCGTATAGCGAAATCCCGCATCTGATCACCGTTGGTTTCGGCCGCCAGACGCTGCTCGGCGCGGCGGATACGCTGATTGATCTGGTCAGCCGTGAAAAACTGCGCCACATCTTCCTCGTCGGCGGCTGCGACGGCGCGCGCGGCGAACGTAACTACTTCACTGATTTCGCTACCAGCGTACCGGACGACTGCCTGATTTTGACTCTCGCATGCGGTAAATACCGCTTCAACAAACTGGATTTCGGCGATATCGAAGGCCTGCCGCGTCTGGTCGACGCCGGTCAGTGTAACGATGCCTACTCGGCGATTATTCTCGCAGTAACGCTGGCGGAAAAACTGGGCTGTGGCGTAAACGATCTGCCGCTGTCGTTGGTGCTCTCCTGGTTCGAACAAAAAGCCATCGTCATCCTGCTGACGCTGCTGTCGCTCGGGGTGAAAAACATCGTCACCGGCCCGACCGCGCCTGGCTTCTTCACGCCAGACCTGCTGGCTGTCCTCAACGAGAAGTTCGGTCTGCGTTCCGTCACTACCGTAGAACAAGATATGCAGCAGTTGCTGAGCGCATAAGGAGTCACCGCATGACAATGCCAACTCAACAGTGCCCGTGGCGAATGCAGGTTCATCATATTCAGCAGGAAACGCCGGACGTATGGACGATTTCGTTGCTGTGCCATGACTACTATCCCTATCGCGCCGGGCAGTACGCGCTGGTTAGCGTGCGCCATTCGGCGGATACGCTGCGCGCCTACACGCTCTCCTCAACGCCGGGGGTCAGTGAGTACATTACGCTGACCGTTCGTCGTATTGACGATGGCGCAGGCTCACAGTGGTTAACCCGCGATGTAAAACGCGGCGACTATATCTGGCTGTCGGATGCGATGGGCGAGTTTACCTGCGAAGATAAAACAAGCGATCGTTTTCTGATGCTGGCCGCAGGCTGCGGCGTGACGCCTATTATGTCGATGCGCCGCTGGTTGGCGAAGTACCGCCCGCAGGCGGATGTGCAGGTTATCTTTAACGTGCGTTCGCCGAAGGATGTCATTTTCGCCGAAGAGTGGCGTCAATACCCGGTAACGCTGGTGGCGGAAAACGACGCGACGCCGGGCTTTATCGCCGGGCGCCTCACCCGCGAGCTGTTGCAAAGCGTGCCGGATCTCTCCAGCCGTACCGTGATGACCTGCGGCCCGGCGCCTTATATGGAGATGGTGGAACAAGAAGTGACGGCGCTTGGCGTGACGCATTTCTTTAAAGAAAAGTTCTTTACCCCGGTGGCGGAAGCCGCTACCGACGGATTGAAATTCACCAAGCTGCAGCCGGCGAAAACGTTCTACGCGCCGGTCGGCACCACGTTGCTGGACGCGCTGGAGAGCAATAAAGTACCAGTGACCGTCGCCTGCCGCGCTGGCGTCTGTGGCTGCTGCAAAACCAAAGTGGTTGCCGGCGAATACAGCGTAACCAGCACCATGACGCTGACCGATGCGGAAATCGCCGACGGCTACGTGCTGGCCTGCTCCTGCCATCCGCAGAGCGATCTGGTTCTCGCCTGAGGTCAAAATCCCCGGTGGCGCTGCAGCTTACCGGGGCTACAGGACCGTAGATACTGTTATCGGTTTGCAACGGTTTTGGTCGGGGAAAACATGTGCTTTGTGTTAATTCTGAGCACATTGCGCTCCGATATTTCTTCTGCGTTATGCCCCTCATGGCGCAGGGAGCGCACAGGGGGCGGCCAGTCGCCGCCAACACCGACAGTTTCAGCCAGCATGGTGAATAAATTAAAGGCAGGCCACACTGTTATCGGTTTGCACCTTTTTAAGGGTTTTCCCGGACGCGGCGCGTTGCGCCTTCTCCGGGCTACCAAATCGCATCGTACTGTAGCCCCGGTAATCTGCAGCGCCACCGGGGGATTTTGAGATCACCAGCACCAGTAGTGTCAGCCCGCGTGGTGAATAAATTAAAGGCAGGCCGCACGGACCGTAGGCCGGATAAGGCATTAATGCCGCCATCAGGCACTTTTTTACCGCCAGACCGACTGACCGGCCAACGAATAACGACCTGCCCCTAATAGCGCAATCGCCAGCGCGCCGATAAAGAAATAGACCAGGCTTTCAATCGCCCATGCGCCGACGGCATCCAACTCGAATGTCTTACCTGTCCCAACCATCAGCCAGGCCACCACCATGGTAAACGCCAGCACCAGCGCCGCCGGGCGCGTCAATACGCCAAGAATAAGCAAACAAGGCGCGACGACTTCCCCCACCAGCACGCCGTAGGCAATAAATCCCGGCAGCCCTTTCGCGACCAGCATACCGCTGATGCCATCCACGCCGTCGATTAGCTTATGCAGACCGTGAAATAACATTAAGCCGCCAACGGCAAGTCGTAACAAGAGTTTACCGGCGTCTTCATGCGATAGCGTTTTATTTACTGTATTTAACAATCCCTTAACCATTTGATGTTCTTCCTGTTTTACACCCTGTGTGCTCCCAGAGTATGCGCAATATTCCATCAATAAAACCAGCGAAAAATAAGGGGCAATCGGCAACACAACCTGCAGTTTCATCTAAGCTTGATAGCGTTATCACAAAAAGGAGATGGAAAACCATGAAACAGACCGTGGCGTCATACATTGCAAAAACGCTTGAACAAGCGGGCGTGAAACGTATTTGGGGAGTGACCGGGGATTCCCTCAACGGCTTGAGCGACAGTTTAAACCGCATGGGTACCATCGAATGGATGCCGACCCGCCATGAAGAGGTTGCCGCCTTTGCCGCCGGCGCGGAAGCACAGCTCACCGGCGAACTGGCGGTGTGCGCCGGTTCCTGCGGGCCTGGCAACCTTCATCTGATTAACGGTCTGTTTGATTGCCATCGTAACCACGTACCGGTGCTGGCCATTGCGGCTCATATTCCGTCGAGCGAAATCGGTAGCGGCTATTTCCAGGAAACGCATCCGCAGGAGCTGTTCCGCGAATGTAGCCACTACTGCGAGCTGGTCTCCACTCCTGAGCAAATTCCGCAGGTGCTGGCTATCGCCATGCGTAAGGCGGTGATTAACCGCGGCGTGTCGGTGGTGGTCCTGCCCGGCGACGTGGCGCTAAAACCGGCTCCGGAAAGCGCCAGCAGCCACTGGTATCATGCCCCGCTTCCCACGGTCACTCCGGCGGACGAAGAGCTGCACAAGCTGGCGCAGCTTATCCGCTACTCGAGTAATATTGCCCTGATGTGCGGCAGCGGCTGTGCCGGCGCGCACCAGGAGCTGGTGGATTTTGCGGCGAAAATTAAGGCCCCTATCGTCCATGCCCTGCGCGGGAAAGAGCACGTCGAATACGACAATCCTTACGATGTTGGCATGACCGGGCTTATCGGCTTCTCTTCCGGTTTCCATACCATGATGAACGCCGACACGCTGATCCTGCTCGGCACCCAGTTCCCCTATCGCGCGTTCTATCCCACCGACGCCAAAATTATCCAGATCGACATCAACCCCGGTAGCATCGGCGCGCACAGTAAGGTGGATATGGCGCTGGTGGGCGATATCAAATCGACCCTGAAAGCGCTGCTGCCGCTGCTGGAAGAGAAAACCGATCGCCGCTTCCTCGATAAAGCGCTGGAGGATTATCGCGAAGCGCGTAAAGGGCTTGACGATCTCGCCAAACCCAGCGAAAAAGCGCTCCATCCCCAGTATCTGGCGCAGCAGATTAGCCGCTTTGCCGACGACGACGCGATCTTTACCTGCGACGTCGGTACCCCCACCGTCTGGGCGGCGCGCTATCTGAAAATGAACGGCAAACGCCGCCTGCTGGGTTCGTTTAACCACGGCTCGATGGCCAACGCCATGCCGCAGGCTATTGGCGCCAAAGCGACCGCGCCGAATCGCCAGGTCATCGCGATGTGCGGCGATGGCGGTTTCAGCATGCTAATGGGGGATTTTTTATCGCTGGCGCAGATGAAGCTGCCGGTGAAAATCGTCATTTTTAATAACAGCATTCTCGGCTTCGTGGCGATGGAGATGAAAGCCGGCGGCTATCTGACCGACGGTACCGAGCTGCACGACACCAACTTCGCCCGCATTGCCGAAGCCTGCGGGATCAAAGGGATACGCGTCGAGAAAGCCTCGGAGGTTGATGAGGCGCTGCAAACGGCCTTTAGCACCGACGGCCCGGTGTTAGTCGATGTGGTGGTAGCCAAGGAAGAACTGGCGATCCCGCCGCAAATTAAGCTGGAGCAGGCCAAAGGATTTAGCCTGTATATGCTGCGGGCGATTATCAGCGGACGCGGCGATGAAGTGATCGAACTGGCGAAAACCAACTGGCTCAGGTAAAACAATGCTATCACCCTGAATCAGAACAAGGATATGCCGTGATAGATCTTCGCAGTGATACCGTAACTCGCCCCGGGCGCGCCATGATGGAGGCCATGATGGCCGCCCCGGTCGGGGACGATGTGTATGGCGACGACCCAACCGTCAATGAACTCCAGCGCTATGCCGCTGAGCTCGCTGGTAAAGAGGCGGCGCTGTTTCTGCCTACCGGCACCCAGGCCAACCTCGTTGGCCTGCTTAGCCACTGCCAGCGCGGCGAAGAGTACATCGTCGGCCAGGGCGCGCATAACTATCTGTATGAAGCCGGCGGCGCAGCGGTGCTGGGCAGTATTCAGCCGCAGCCGATCGATGCCGCGGCGGACGGTTCGCTGCCGCTGGATAAAGTCGCGGCCAAAATTAAGCCCGACGATATCCATTTCGCCCCCACCCGCCTGTTAAGTCTGGAGAATACGCACAACGGTAAGGTGTTGCCGCGGGGCTATCTGCAAGAGGCCTGGGCGTTCACCCGCCAGCGTAATCTGGCGCTACACGTCGATGGCGCGCGTATCTTCAACGCCGTTGTAGCGTACGGCTGCGAGCTGCGCGATATCGCGCAATACTGTGATTCGTTCACCATCTGCCTGTCAAAAGGGCTCGGCGCGCCGGTCGGTTCTCTGCTGCTGGGCAGCGAAGCGTACATCCGACGCGCCATTCGCTGGCGTAAAATGGTCGGCGGCGGGATGCGTCAGGCTGGCATTCTGGCCGCCGCCGGTCTGTACGCTCTGCGAAATAACGTTACCCGTCTGCAGGAAGATCACGACAACGCCGCGTGGATGGCGGAACAGCTACGCGCCGTCGGTGCTGACGTGATGCGCCACGACACCAACATGCTGTTCGTGCGCGTCGGTGAGGAGCAGGCACGCGCCCTCGGCGAATTCATGCAGGCTCGCGGCGTGTTGATCAACGCCTCGCCAGTCGTGCGTCTGGTCATGCATCTCGATGTTAACCGCCAGCAGTTGACGGAAGTGGTCGGCCACTGGCAAGCCTTTTTACAACGCTAAGGAGTCAGGCGTGTCGCAATCTATTCTGGTGCTCGGCGCCAGCGGCTATATTGGCCAGCATCTGGTGCGCGAATTAAGCGCACGAGGTTATCCGGTGTTGGCGGCGGCACGCCATATCGACAGGCTGCAGAAGCTCGATCTTCCCGGCGTCACCTGCCACGCTATCGACCTCAATCAGCCGCAGGATCTCCCTGCTCTGCTTCGCGGGGTTGATACCCTTTACTACCTGGTACATGGCATGGGCGAAGGCGGCGATTTCATCGCCCATGAACGCCGCGTCGCCGTTAACGTGCGAGATGCCTTGCGTCAGACGCCGGTGCGCCAGGTCATCTTTCTCAGCTCGCTGCAGGCGCCAGCCCAGGAGCAGTCCGACCATCTGCGCGCCCGCCAGGTGACGGCCGATGTCCTACGCGAGTCAGGGATCCCCGTTACCGAGTTACGGGCGGGTATCATCGTCGGCGCCGGATCCGCCGCTTTTGAAGTGATGCGCGACATGGTTTACAACCTGCCGGTGCTGACGCCGCCGCGCTGGGTACGATCGCGCACCACGCCCATCGCGCTGGAAAACCTGCTCTACTATCTGGTGGAGTTACTTAACCATCCGGCTCGCGAGCACCGCGTCTTCGAGGCTGCCGGTCCGGATGTCCTGAGCTATCAGCAGCAGTTCACCCATTTTATGGCGGTCAGCGGCAAGCATCGCCTGTTGATCCCTATCCCCTTTCCGACCCGCTGGATTTCGGTGTGGTTCCTGAACGTTATCACCTCGGTCCCCCCCACCATCGCTAAAGCGCTGATTCAGGGGCTAAAACACGATCTGATCGCCGACGATCGTTCGCTACGCGCGCTGATCCCGCAAACGTTGATTCCCTTCGATCAGGCGGTGCGTCGTACCCTGAAAGAGGAAGAACAGCTGGTGAACTCCAGCGACTGGGGCTACGACGCTCAGGCTTTCGCCCGCTGGCGGCCGGAGTATGGCTACTACCCAAAGCAGGCAGGCTGCACCGTCAGCACCCAGGCGAGCCGTAAGGCACTGTGGCAGGTGGTGAACCAAATCGGCGGCAAAGAGGGCTACTTCTTCGGCAATATCCTGTGGAAAATCCGCGGCGCTATGGACCTGCTGGTCGGCCACCGCCTGGCCAAGGGGCGACCGCAGCATGATTATCTGCAAACCGGCGATACGGTAGATAGCTGGAAGGTGATTATTGTGGAAGAAGAACAACAGTTAACCCTATTGTTTGGCATGAAAGCTCCCGGTCTGGGTCGTTTAAGCTTTACTATTAGCGATAAAGGCGACCATCGCGAACTCGACGTTCGCGCCTGGTGGCATCCACACGGCATGCCCGGCCTGTTCTACTGGCTACTGATGATCCCGGCGCATCTGTTTATTTTTCGCGGCATGGCGCGACGCATCGCCCGCCAGGCCGAGCAAATCACAGGCAAAAACGAAGATTAAGCGTTATTCTTTCATGATTCTCATTGCATACTCGGGAGAATCACGGAAAAATGCGCACGAAATTCTTTTCTGGGACAGTAGATTGATATGAAGGTACTGGTTACCGGTGCGACCAGCGGATTAGGCCGTAATGCGGTGGAATATCTGCGCAACAAGGGCATCAGCGTGCGAGCGACCGGGCGCAACGAAGCGATGGGTAAGCTTCTGAGCAAAATGGGCGCGGAATTTATTCCCGCTGATCTAACCGAACTGGTCTCTTCGCAGGCTAAAGTGATGCTCGCCGGTATTGATACGCTTTGGCACTGTTCCAGCTTTACCTCGCCGTGGGGTACCCAGCAAGCCTTCGATTTAGCCAACGTTCGTGCGACTCGTCGTCTTGGCGAATGGTCCGTTGCCTGGGGCGTACGCAATTTCGTCCATATTTCATCGCCTTCGCTCTATTTCGATTATCACCACCATCGCGATATTCAGGAAGATTTCCGCCCGCACCGCTTCGCCAATGAGTTCGCCCGCAGCAAGGCGGCCAGCGAAGAGGTTATCAACCTGCTGGCGCAGGCGAACCCGCATACCCGCTTTACGATATTGCGCCCGCAAAGCTTGTTCGGGCCGCATGATAAAGTCTTTATTCCGCGCATGGTGCAGATGATGCGCCACTACGGCAGCGTGCTCTTGCCGCGCGGCGGTAACGCGCTGGTGGACATGACTTACTACGAAAACGCGGTGCATGCGATGTGGCTTGCCAGTCAGCCGCAGTGCGACCACTTACCTTCCGCGCGGGCGTGGAATATCAGCAACGGCGAGCCGCAGACGCTGCGCAGCATTGTGCAGAAGCTCATCGACGAGCTGGGCATCAAGTGCCGAATCCGCTCGGTGCCCTATCCGATGTTGGATATTATTGCCCGCAGCATGGAGCATTTCGGTAATAAATCGGCAAAAGAACCGGCTTTCACCCATTACGGCGTTTCGAAGCTCAATTTCGACTTTACCCTCGATATCTCCCGCGCTCAGCAGGAACTTGGCTATCAGCCGATCGTTACCCTGGATGAGGGGGTTACCCGTACCGCCGCGTGGTTAAAGGACCACGGCAAACTGCACGATTAAAACCATCGCTTACGGCAGCAAACCATCCTGTTTGCTGCCAAAGGTTTACCCTTGCCCATATTTTTCCAGCAACGCCTCGGCGATGGCCTGCGTTTGCGCATCGGCCACGCCGTCCCAGCGTGCCGGCCTGAAGTGCATCTGGAAGGCCATAATCACCCGTTTTTGCTGCGCCGGAGTCATCTCTGGGGTGACCTGATAGCCGTAGCGCGACAGCAGGTCTAACAATTCTCCGCTATCAACCGGTTGCCAACTCGGACGCCCTTGCAAATAAAAGGCGACACGTGAATCATCAGGCCAGGCGCCAATCCCCTGCTGCGCCAGCGCTCGCCACGGGAACAGCGGGCCAGGGTCATCCTTGCGCTGCGGCGCGATATCGGCATGAGCGACGACGTTTTGCGGCTGAATGTGATAGCGGGCAATGATATCTTTCGCCAGCGGGATAAGCGCTTCAATTTGCGCCGGATTGAATGGGGTAAAACGTTTTATATCGCCATTTTTTTGCCAGCCGCGATTTTCCAGCTCAATACCGATCGAGGTATCATTGATGCGCGTGCTGCCGCGCCAGAAGCTGATGCCGGCATGCCAGGCTAAATCTTCCTCCGGCACCAGTTGCCAGATACGCGGTTTACCGTGGTGCAGCGGCGGCTGCTCGGGAATTAAATAGTGTGAACTGACCTCTTTGTCGGTCAGGGTCGCCAGCGAGACATCAAAGTTATCGGCGGTATAGTGAATGACCAGGACTTTAATACGCGGATAGGCCGCCTGTGCCGGATGGCGGGTATCCAACTGATAACCCTGTTTGTCGACAATACCCTGCTCCTGCGCACAGCCTGCCAGTAGCAAAGCGGCAAGCGCAAGCTGGAGAATACGCTTTCCTAATAAGACCATCGATTACGCCCTTCCTGCTTAGCTTTATACAGCGCAGCATCCGCCTGCGCGATCAACTCTGAAGGTGGAGTGCTTCCCTCTGAGGCAACAATTCCCATACTGACCGTCACCAGCGGCCCGGCATCGGATTTGGCATGCGGCAGCGCCGCTTCGCGAATCTTCTGTTGGATCCGCTGCGCCACCGCCGTAGCGTTATCTAATGATTGCAGCGGCAGAACAATCACAAACTCCTCGCCGCCATAGCGCGCCACCATATCATCCTGCGCGCGCACCGACATTTTCAATACCGAGGCGATACAGGAAAGGCAATAATCTCCCGCCTGGTGCCCGTAGTGATCGTTATAACGTTTAAAGAAATCGACATCGAGAATAATAAGCGCCAGCGGCTCTTTACCTTCCCACGCCTGAGCTAAAAAATTGTCCAACGCCCGGCGGTTCGCGGTCGCCGTCAACGCATCCTGATTAGCCATGTTTTCCAGACGGTTAATCAGCTGAATATTCTCCTGATGGGTGTTCCAGGCCTCGTCATACCAGCGCTGCAAGATCTGACGACCGTATACCATAATAGCGGTACATATTCCCCAAAGGATTAAAAAACGTAAATCGACGCCGTGATGTATTTGCACCCCTGCAAGCAACGAGGTAACCCATAAAGGAACAAGATAAGCCGCAATGCCCACCGGGAAATAATAGAGCGCGGCAAGACCGGTGGTCATTAAAATAACCAGCAGCGGCCACGCGAACGGCAATGACCAGAAAATGATGAAGCAGTAACTACTCATCGACCAACATAAACTGAGGATCAACAAGATAGCGGAAATCACTTTTGTAGCATAGGCACCACTTAATATCCGCCCGGAGATAACCATCAGGCAAAGCGCCAGCGAGAAAACAATAATGGCCCCAAGCGCCATTTCCAGATAAGGAATAATATAATGGTTAGACAACCTTTGGTGATCGAACTCGGTGAACAGAACGTTGCGGAAGATGACCATCAAGGCAAAGGAGATATTGACGAACGCCAGCCACGGCATGCTGCGCGACAGCGCGTGCTTTTGTACATTTTCGCGATTGGCCCACAGCATCGTTCGATTTTCGCGCGGATCCAGCCGTTGTTCTGTCGGCATAGCTACTCCTTTTTCAGCTTCCGGACAATGCGTTAAGCTACCTGCGGTGACTTTTCTATATGATAAACCATCAGCCCGGGAATGTCTGTTGCCGGCCGCTTCAGCCACTCGCTGCTTAACGTCATTTTCAGCTAACGACAGATAAAAAAGGTCTTACGACCCGATACAGTCTATTGCGCAATAAAAAGCAAGCGTTATCAATGAGAACCACGTCATCTTTTCTTTAAAAAATCGTTAATTAAAGGTCATAAAAATGCAGCATTTCGCTTGAAAAAAAGACGGGCTTGATTCACTCTGAGGGCGCTCATTGGTTAGTTAAAACAAGGGCATGATGATAGCAAGATAAACAATGGAGATTAATAATATGAAATATGCAGCTTTAGTGGCAGGTGCAGCATTGTTTTTAACCGCGAACGCATTTTCTGCAGAAATTCTGAGCAAAGAAGATTTCGCTAAAGTACAGGGTCAATACCACAAAATTGGTACCATCTCCTCTACCGGACAAACTGCGCCGAGCGATGCGCGCGAAGAACTGATCAAAAAAGCCGATGAAAAAGGCGCTGACGTTGTGGTTCTCTCTTCCGGCAATACCGATAAGAAACTGCACGTATCCGCGAATATCTATAAGAAGAAATAATTAGTTATTACTGATATAGAAACATTATCATCGCATGGTGATAATGTTTCTTACTTATTACTCGACGAACGTTTATTTTTATACTCTTTTTCCATTTACCCCTCGTTAATAGTCATATCAAATATGCGCCATCATCAGGATGGTCATTCGCATAACGTTTAAAATAGCTAAACCACTCCGTTATCGGACTCGCAATACATCCCCCGGACTATCAATATAAATCCGATGCTATAACAGATATGCCCACTATACTTTTGTGGCATAAGAATATGCTCGCGTTTTACATTACCGCAGGTGGCAAATGAAAAAAATCGCATTCCTTATTTCTGGGTTGCTCTGCTCTGGCTTCAGCCATGCCAGCGCACTCTATTTTTATGAAATCGGCACCGAAGACGTCGGCCTGGCAGGCGCAGGTCAGGCCGCCCGCGCGCAGGACGCCTCCACCATCGTCACCAACCCAGCCGGCATGACCCGGCTGCCTGACCATATGTTTACCGGCGGCGCGCAGGTCATGGGCGGCGATATCCCGTACCAGATGAATAACGACCACGGCGGCAATAGCCCTGGTAACGTGATGAATCTGTTCCCGAACGCCAGCGGCTTTTACGCACAGAAAATTAACGATGATTTATATGCCGGGATTGGCTTGTACGGCAACTACGGTTTAGGCATTGATTTTGGCAACTGGGCCGGCGACCGTCTTATCAAGAAAAGTACCATGGTGGCGATGACGCTGAGCCCGTCGCTGGCGTGGAAACTTAACGATCGTCTCTCTGTCGGCGCATCCGCCAACCTGAACTACGGTTATTTATCGCTGACGCGCAACGTCGACGGTAATGACGAGAAAGATAAAGACCATGACTGGGCGATGAGCTACCGTCTGGGCCTGCTGATGCAGTTAACCGACCAGACGCGCGCCGGCATCACCTGGAACAGTAAAACCGATTATGACTTTAACGTTAAGGGCAAAGCGCGTTTTCCCAATTTACCGAACGTTGCGTATGATTTGCCGATCTCCGCCCAGGTCCGCGCGCCGCAGCAGATCATGCTCAGCATGGTCCACGATATTAATAAACAGTGGTCGGTGATGGGCGATCTCGGCTGGCAGGACTGGAGCCAGTTCGGCAGCCCGCAAATCACCGTTGCCGGTCACGAAAGTAGTAAAAATAACCGCCTGAAGGACTCCTGGCATAGCGCCGTCGGCGTGCAGTACCGGCCGACCGAGCAGTGGCGTCTGAACGCCGGCGTCGGGTTCGACAGCACGGTTTATGATTCGCAAAGCGACACGGCGCTCTCCCTGCCAACCGGCGATGAGTGGCGCTTCGCTACCGGCGCGCAATACCAGATAACCCCGGCCAGCAATATCGGCGTCGCGGTCTCTTATCTGCACATGCAATCTTCCCACGTAAAATCACCGGAAATCGTCTCCGGCAGCTACGATCACCCTTACCTGTGGTTCGCCAGCGTCAACTATAGTTATCAATTCTGATACGCCGGCTGCCCGCGCAAGAGGCGCGGACAGCCGATGGTCGTTGTCACATCAAGGTCTTAGCTCTTTGCGTCAAGTACAATTGTCGCGCTTACGCTATGCTTTAGCAGAATCTAACAACGTAGTGAGTTCATAAGGAAATCATCATGCGCTACAACATTCTTGCACTTGTTTTGCCTTGCGCACTGGCGCTGAGCGCCTGTACCACCGTGACCCCGGCTTATAAAGACAACGGCACCCGCAGCGGTTCCTGCATCGAGGGCGGCCCGGACGAGGTAGCGCAGCAGTTCTATGATTATCAAATCCAGCACCGTAATAACGATCTCACCGCGCTGCGCCCGTATCTGAGCGACGATTTGGCTAAACTGCTGAACGACGCTCGTCAGGACCCATCGCGTAACGCGCTGCTGCAATCAAATCCATTCTCCAGCAGTTCCACCCCGGCGGATAGCGCCGACGTCGCCAGCGCCTCAACCATCCCGAACCGCGATGCGCGCAATATTCCGCTGCGCGTTGAATTAAAACAGGGAACCCAGAGCTGGAAAGATGAAGTGCTGATGATTCAGGAAGGCCAGTGCTGGGCGGTTGACGATGTCCGCTACCTCGGCATAAACAGCCACGCTCCGGCCGGCTCGCTGCGTCAGAGTCTTGAGAAACGCTAATTTCGGCGTTAAAGCCACCCCGCTGAAACGATAACCCCGGTAAAATGTCGGTATTCCGTGTGGTAATGCCGACATTTGTTCCCCCCTACCACACGAACCCATATTTTGTGCTAACTTTAGTGATAAATGTGGTTTACATTTAACTTTTAACGCATAAATATTGCATAACTATTCTGTCAAAGGTACTATTTGCGGCCTCAATAGCTATTTGTATCAGACTGCCCAGATGAGTATTAAACTAAACGGCATTAATTGCTTCTACGGCGCGCACCAGGCGCTGTTCGACATCACGCTGGATTGCCCGCAGGGGGAAACGCTGGTGCTCCTCGGCCCAAGCGGCGCCGGTAAAAGCTCGCTGCTTCGCGTACTCAACCTGCTGGAGATGCCGCGTTCCGGTACCTTAAACATCGCCGGTAATCAATTCGACTTCACCAAAGCGCCGTCTGACAAAGCTATTCGCGAGCTGCGCCAGAATGTCGGGATGGTCTTCCAGCAGTACAACCTGTGGCCACATCTGACCGTGGTACAAAACCTGATCGAAGCCCCGTGCCGCGTGCTGGGCTTAACCAAAGATCAGGCGCTGGCGCGCGCCGAAAAACTACTTGAGCGTTTACGCCTTAAACCTTACAGCGACCGCTATCCGCTGCATCTGTCAGGTGGTCAACAGCAGCGCGTAGCGATAGCCCGCGCGCTGATGATGGAGCCGCAGGTGCTGCTGTTTGATGAACCCACCGCCGCGTTGGATCCGGAAATTACCGCCCAGATCGTCAGCATCATTCGCGAACTGGCGGAAACCGGAATCACCCAGGTTATCGTTACCCACGAAGTGGAAGTGGCGCGTAAAACCGCCAGCCGCGTGGTGTATATGGAAAACGGGCATATCGTTGAGCAAGGGGATGCTAACTGCTTCGCGCATCCGCAAACCGACGCCTTTAAAAACTATCTTTCACATTGATGTTTTCGGGGAAATAACGATGAAAAAAGTACTGATTGCCGCTCTGCTCGCGGGCATGAGCCTTTCCGCTACCGCAGCCCAGACTATCCGTTTCGCCACCGAGGCCTCCTACCCTCCGTTTGAGCTGGTAGACGCCAACAACAAAATCGTCGGCTTTGACGTCGATCTGGCTAACGCGCTGTGTAAAGAGATGGACGCGACCTGCACCTTTACTAACCAGGCTTTCGATAGCCTGATCCCAGGGCTGAAATTCCGCCGTTTCGACGCCGTCATGGCCGGTATGGATATCACCCCTGAGCGTGAAAAACAGGTGCTGTTCAGCACCCCGTATTATGAAAACTCGGCGCTGTTTGTCGGCCAGCAGGGCAAGTTCACCGGCATTGACCAGCTGAAAGGCAAAAAAGTTGGCGTGCAGAACGGTACTACCCATCAGAAATTTATTACTGATAAACATCCGGAAATCACCACCGTTCCTTATGACAGCTACCAGAATGCCAAACTGGATCTGCAAAACGGCCGCATTGACGCCGTCTTCGGCGACACGGCGGTAGTGACCGAATGGCTGAAGAGCAATCCGAAGCTGGCCCCGGTGGGTGATAAAGTGACGGATAAAGACTACTTCGGTACCGGCCTCGGCATTGCGGTTCGTCAGGGCAATACCGAGCTGCAGCAGAAATTTAACGCTGCGCTGGAAAAAGTGAAGAAAGATGGGACGTACCAGACCATCTATAGCAAATGGTTCCAGAAGTAACGCTGAATGAACGAATTTTTTCCATTAGCAAGCGCCGCCGGGATGACCGTCGGTCTTGCCGTTTGCGCGCTGGTCATCGGCCTGGTGCTGGCGATGCTTTTCGCCGTGCTGGAGTCGGTGAAATGGCGCCCTGTGGCATGGCTGGCGACCGGCATCGTGACGATTTTACGCGGCCTACCGGAAATCCTGGTGGTGCTGTTTATCTACTTTGGTTCCTCGCAGCTGCTGCTGACGCTGTCTGACGGTTTTACTCTCAATCTTGGGTTTGTGCAGATTCCGGTACAGATGCAAATTGAAAACTTCGACGTCAGCCCGTTCCTCTGTGGCGCCATTGCGCTTTCCCTGCTCTATGCCGCCTATGCCTCGCAGACCCTGCGCGGCGCCTTGAAAGCGGTGCCGCAGGGGCAGTGGGAGTCCGGACAAGCGCTGGGTTTGTCAAAGGCGGCGATATTCTTTCGCCTGGTGATGCCGCAGATGTGGCGCCATGCCCTGCCGGGCCTGGGCAACCAGTGGCTCGTATTGCTGAAAGATACCGCGCTGGTCAGCCTTATCAGCGTCAACGACCTGATGCTGCAAACCAAAAGTATTGCTACCCGTACTCAGGAGCCGTTTAACTGGTACATCATTGCAGCAGCGATTTATCTCGTCATCACCCTGTTGAGTCAATACATCCTCAAGCGTATTGACCAGCGTGCGACGCGCTTCGAACGGAGACCAGGTTGATGCTCGATTACTTACCCGAACTGCTGAAAGGGCTGCATACTAGCCTGACGCTGACGGCGGCATCGATCGTCGTGGCGCTGATCCTGGCGCTGATCTTTACCATCGTCCTGACGTTAAAAACGCCGGTGGTGGTATGGATCGTCCGCGGCTATATCACGCTGTTTACCGGTACGCCGCTGCTGGTACAGATCTTCCTGATCTACTATGGACCAGGACAGTTCCCGTCATTACAGAATTACCCGGTGCTGTGGCATCTCATCTCTGAGCCCTGGCTGTGCGCGCTGATCGCCTTGTCGTTAAACAGCGCGGCTTATACTACCCAGCTGTTCTATGGCGCCATCCGCGCCATTCCGGACGGCCAGTGGCAGTCCTGCAGCGCGCTGGGGATGAGCAAGAAGGATACGCTGGCGATTCTGCTACCGTATGCTTTTAAACGCGCCCTCTCCTCGTACTCTAACGAAGTGGTGTTGGTCTTTAAGAGCACCTCGCTGGCTTACACCATCACGCTGATGGAAGTGATGGGCCATGGCCAGCTGCTTTACGGGCGCACCTATGACGTGATGGTCTTCGGCGCAGCCGGCATCATTTATCTGGTAGTGAACGGCCTGCTGACGCTCTTGATGCGTCTGGTGGAAAGAAAAGCGCTGGCCTTCGAGCGCCGTAACTAACATCACGAAATGCATAAACAGTAAATAATGAAACGGGTAAGTGCTATTACTTACCCGTTTTTTTTATAACCAATAAAATAAACATACAACTTTATTGCATATAAATTCATTTAGTGGCATTGTGAACTTCAGCCGTAAACCGGCACAACATCATAAGATTGACCGACGGGAGTCCCACTATGAAAAAGTTAGTTCTGGCCGCACTGCTTAGCTCTTTCGCCTTTGGCGCCGCTGCCGCGGAAAAAATCAGCTTTGGCGTTTCCGCGACCTATCCGCCATTTGAATCCATGGATGCGAATAACCAGATTGTCGGTTTCGATCTCGATCTGGCCAAAGCGCTGTGTAAGCAAATGCAGGCCGACTGTACTTTTACCAACCACGCTTTCGACAGCCTGATCCCGGCGCTAAAATTTAAAAAGTATGATGCGGTGATTTCCGGCATGGATATCACGCCTGAGCGTAGCAAACAGGTCGCGTTTACCGACCCGTACTATGCCAACTCGGCGCTGGTGATCGCCAAAAAAGACGCGTACCACTCTTTTGATGACCTGAAGGGTAAGCGTATCGGCATGGAAAACGGCACCACGCACCAGAAATACCTGCAGGATAAGCACCCGGAAGTCAAAACCGTCGCTTACGATAGCTACCAGAATGCCATTATCGACCTGAAAAACGGCCGTATCGACGGCGTCTTCGGCGATACCGCGGTGGTCAACGAATGGCTGAAGACCAACCCGCAGTTAGGCGCGGCGACGCCGAAAGTAACCGACCCGCAGTACTTCGGTACCGGCCTCGGCATTGCGGTGCGCCCGGATAATAAAGCGCTGCTGGAAAAACTCAATGCCGCGCTGAAAGCGATTAAAGCTGACGGAACCTACCAGAAAATTAGCAACCAGTGGTTCCCGGAGTAAGACCTGCGCTTCCCGGCTTACGGCGCAACCGCCTGAGCCGGGCCTATCGGCAACGCTCTCCCTCACAACGGCAGGGTAAACTGGAAACAGGCCCCTGCCGGTACTTCCAGCAGGCGAATATCGCCCCCGTGCAGTTGCAGCATCCGGCGAACAATCATCAACCCCAGCCCGCCCCGTGAGGCGCTCTGCTGCCCCGGTTCCAGTACCGATGGCCGCTCAAACAGATTGGCCCGTAATTCACCGGCGACGCCCGGGCCGCTATCGGCCACCTCGACCACCACCTGCGTCCCCTGCAGGCGCGACGACAGACGAATTTCGCCCCCATGCGGAGTGTGGCGGATGGCGTTATCCAGCAGATTGGTTAATACCCGCTCCATCATCGAAAGGTCAGCCTCAACTAAAGGCAAGCCTGACGCCAATTCCAGGCGCAGACGGATTTCGCGGGTGGCAATCGCCAGATCGAATTTTTGCGCCACGTCCTGAATCAGCTCAGCAAGGATAAACTTTTCCGGCTGCGGCTTAATACCGCCATGTTCAAGGCGAGCCAGCTCAAATAGCTGTTGTGAGAGATGACGGACTTTATTTCCCTGGCGTAGCGCGATATTCAGATACTGCTTGCGCTCCTGCGCCGTCAGGCGATCATCCTTAAGCGATAACGTCTCCAGATATCCCAGCAGCGAAGTCAGCGGCGTGCGCAGGTCATGCGAAATATTGGCAATGAATTCCCGGCGCTGACGATCGCTATCAGCCAGCCGATCCCATTGCCCGGCGATCTGCTGCGCCAGTTCGATAAACCGGTTATGCAGCAGCGCCACTTCATTTCCGGGATGCGGGTCCGGCGCCTGCGCCGCCAGCGCCTTAATCGCGCGAATGCTGTCGCTATCACCCGCCGCCACCAGTGCCGTCAGCTGGCGTACAGGGCGTGTCACCCAGTACCACGCCAGGCCGCCGGCCAACAGGCCAAACAACGCCACCAGCAGCAGGGTCCATAGCAGCAGGCTCCACAGCGTCTTCTGCCAGGCGCTCTGTGCCAGTTCATTAAACGTTTCGCCCTGCAGAATAATATAAAGATAGCCATGTAGCTGGCCGTCAAGGCGTAGCGGCGCGGCGCTAAATACTTTTTGCTGGTCCACGCTGCGCGGATCGTCGCCATAAATCGGCCACGCGCCGCCGGAGAGAAACGTCTGCACCGGCGCCATGGCAATGCGCTGGCGTTTAATGTGCCCCGGCGGCGCGGCATCCGCCAGCAGCTCGCCATCCGGCGAAACGAGGTACAGCTCGACGCTTGGGTTAAACACCATCAGACGGTCGAAGAGTGGTTTCAACGCCGCGCGATCCACCTCGCCGTGGGCGTTGAGCAGCGGCTCGCGGGTGGCAATCTGCTGCGCCAGACCGGCGGAAAGCCGTTGCACCATGACGTTACCGTACTGCGCGCTGCTATAGAGCTGGAGCAGACAAACGGACAGCGCGCACAGCAGCAGCAAGGCGATAAACACCAACGACAGCCGCTGGCTGAGGCTGAGTCGGCGGATCATGATTGCGCCCCGGCGCTATAGGGCGCAAATTTATAGCCCTTCCCCCAGACGGTAAGAATAATGTCCGGCTCTGCCGGGTCGCGCTCTATTTTCGTACGCAGGCGATTGATATGCGTGTTGACAGTATGTTCGTAGCCTTCATGCTGATAGCCCCAGACGCTATCCAGCAGCGCCAGGCGCGAAAAAACTTCGCCGGGATGGCGGGCAAAGTAATAGAGCAGATCGAATTCGCGCGGCGTGAGGTCTACCAGTTCACCGCGCAGCCTGACCTCCCGGGACAGCGGGTCGATATTCAGGCCGTGGCAGGCGATACGTCCGGCATCCATCAAGAGATTTTGTCCCATCGCTTCCTGACGGCGAAAAACCGCCTTCACCCGGGCAATCAGCTCCAGCAGAGAAAAAGGTTTCGCCAGATAATCATCGGCCCCCATTTCCAGCCCCTGCACGCGCTGGGTTTCGCTGGAACGGGCGCTAATAATAATCACCGGTAGATAGCGCGTTTGCTGACGGATGCGACGGCAAATCTCCAGCCCGTCGACGTTGGGCAACATCAGGTCAAGAATCACCGCATCCCAGACGCCGTTATCCAGCTGGCGCAGCGCCTGCGCGCCGTCCGCCTCGTGCACGATTTGATACCCTTCATCCTGCAGATTCAGGCGCAACAAAGCCGCGATATCATCATCATCTTCCACCAGCAGGATTTTTTTACTCATCAGATTGGCTCCACGAATTTCACGCTCGTTTCATAAAGCTTACCCGATTTCAGCCGCTTAAAGAGTTCACATTTTGTTTAAACTTCACGAACCAGCAGCGTCAGCACTTCATAATGCGCGGTATGTGGAAACATATCGAACAACTGTACTCGCTCAAGGCGATAGCCCTGCAGAAGATCAATATCTGCGGCCATTGTCCGGGCGTTACAGCTCGAATAAATGATATACGGCGGCGCCATGCGGCTTAAATAATCGCACAGTTCGGCGCCGATGCCGCGCCGCGGCGGGTTGACCAGCACCAGCTGTGGAATATCGTCTTCATGCGTCGCGAATTGTGTGGAATCCAGCGCCTGAAAATGAAGATTGGTTAATCCCAACTGGGCCGCGGATTGCTTCGCGCAGGCGATGGCTTCCGGGGCGATTTCGATCCCGGTAAGACGCATCTGCGGGGTGGCGCAGTGCAAGCCGAAACCGCCGACGCCGCAAAATAGATCCCACATGTGGTTGACCGGCAGCGCGCGTACCCAGTCGCGGGCGGTCGCATAGAGCTGGCTCGCCACCGTCGGGTTGGTCTGGAAAAAGCTTTGCGGGCGGATCCACAGCGGTACGCCGTTAAAGTTCTCCGCCAGCGCCTGTTGATCGCTGAGGAAAATCTCCTCCTCCCCTTCCATGATAGCCATGTGCACGGGCTGAATATTGGCGGTAATCACCTTAAGCTGCGGCAACTGCTGCTGTAACCACGGCAGCGCGGCACGCAGCTGTTCAAGCTTAGCCGCAGAGCGCAGGACGAAACGCAACATCATGCCGCCCTGCTGGCTTTCGGTCAGCAGCAAATACTTCAGTTCGCCGCGCTTGCGGGCAACGTTATAGGGGGTGAGTCCGGCGCGGGCGATAAACGGCTTCAGCGCGGCGAAAACCGGCGCGAAACTCGGCGGGTACAGCGGGCAATCGGTGAGATCTTCCGGGGTGCCATCGCGATGCAGCATGCCGAGCAGCGGGCGCTCTACGCTACCGCTTACGACCATTTTCGCTTTGTTGCGAAACGCCGTCTCCGGACCTGAGACCGGAGCAAGCCATGTCGCCACCGGATGACTCGCCAGCAGTTCGCGCAGGTTCGCCATTTTATCGGCGAGCTGTTGCGTCAATGGCAATTCCAGCCACTGACAGGAACGGCAGCAGCCCGCGTCGTAAAGTGCGCAATGCATAAGAAGACCTTCAAGAAAACCGGGGCGGGGATTGTATCACCGTTATTGCAAGCGGAAAAACCGTCGGCACGACGCCGGGATAAACAATAGCGCCAGCACCAGCAGATCCGGCAGCTTTTGCAGAAACAGCGCATGGAGAATTTCCCGCTTCGACTCGCCGGCCACGCTGAACAGTTCCGGATAGCCGTAGCCAATCGAGGCCCCCCACAGATAAGAGATGACGATGATTTGCGTCAGCAGGTAGAGCCAGCGCGCCCAGTTGCGGCCTTTCACCAGCGAAAAGGCGCACCAGATCTCGATAAACACCAGCGCCAGGCTCGCCAGAAACACCAGCGTCAGGGCCCAGGTTTGCACACTACGATGAATAAAATCGGCAATCCCCTGCACGCCGAGCTGATTGAGGATCATTAACAGGTCGAGACCGCGAATTAAGATAATAGCGAAGGCCGCCACCTGTACCAGCACAGGGACGTTAAGACGAGCATGAGACGATCGAGTTTTTGTAAACAATCCCAACGTAAAGTCATCCATGAAAACGGCGCCACGAGTGCGGCGCCGATAATAGGCTCTGTTAGCGATTTTAGTGGGTTCAGCCCCTTCTTGCACGCTGGATATCGCGCACGCGCTGCTTTTCTGCGCGAGCCATTAAATACCAGGCGATAAAACCGACAATTCCCACCACGCCAAGGATTAAGGTTGCCAGGGCGTTAATTTCCGGGTTGACGCCCATCCGCACGCTGGAGAAAACCAGCATCGGTAGCGTCGTCGCCCCCGGCCCGGAAACGAAACTGGCAATGACCAGGTCATCAAGAGACAAGGTAAATGCCAGCAGCCAGCCGGAAATGACCGCGGGCATAATCATCGGCAAGGTTATCACAAAGAACACCTTCAGCGGCGCGGCGCCGAGATCCATCGCCGCCTCTTCGATTGACCTGTCCAGCTCGCGCAGACGTGAAGAGATAACCACCGCCACATAGGCGGTACAGAAGGTGACATGCGCCAGCCATATCGTCAACATGCCGCGATCCGATGGCCAGCCGATGGAATGCCCCAGCGCGACGAACAGCAGCAGCAGCGACAGCCCGGTAATCACATCGGGCATCACCAGCGGCGCGGTGATCATAAAAGCAAAACCGTTGGAACCGCGAAAACGGCCAAAACGCACCAGCACCACCGCGGCAATCGTGCCGAGGATCGCCGCCGCCGTCGCCGCGCAGGCGGCAATGGTCAGGCTTAACCCCACCGCGCTCATCATCGCGTCATCATGAAACAGCTCGCTATACCAGCGCGTCGACCACCCTGCCCATACCGTCACCAGCTTCGAACTGTTAAATGAATAGATAACCAGCATCAGCATCGGCGCATACAGGAAGGTAAAACCGAGCACGAGGATCAGAATCCGCCACGGCGAACGTACTACCGGTAAGTCATTCATCCATGATCCCCCATCTGTTTTTGCTGATGTTTGTGGAACCACATGATCGGCACGATCAGCAACAGCAACATCACAATCGCCACCGCCGATGCTACCGGCCAGTCGCGGTTATTAAAGAACTCCTGCCACAGCACGCGGCCAATCATAATGCTGTCGGGGCCGCCGAGCAGTTCCGGGATCACGAACTCGCCCACCGCCGGAATAAACACCAGCATCGAACCGGCGATAATGCCGCCTTTCGTTAACGGAACAATCACCTGGAAGAACGTTTTTAATGGCCGGGCGCCGAGATCCAGCGACGCTTCCACCAGCGAATAGTCGATACGCGTCAGCGCGGTATAAATCGGCAGCACCATGAACGGCAGGTAGGCGTAAACGATACCGATGTACACCGCCAGGTTGGTATGCAAAATCTCCAGCGGCTGATCGATAACACCAAGCCACAACAGGAAATTATTGAGCACCCCGTTGCTTTTCAGCAGCCCCATCCAGGCGTAAACGCGAATGAGGAACGAGGTCCACGAAGGTAATATCACCAACAGTAGCAGGATATTTCGCGTCGATGGTTTACTATGCGCCACCGCCCACGCCAGCGGATAGCCCAATAGCAGACAGCAAAAGGTGGAAATAGCCGCCACCTGCAACGACTGCAGATAAGCCTCAAAGTACAGCGGATCGTCGGTCAGTTGCAGGAAGTTGCCGAGGTTGAGCGTCAACGTCAGTTGACCGTCGGCCCATGACAGTAACTCGGTATAGGGTGGGATCGCCCGCGCCATTTCGGCCAGACTGATTTTAAAAACGATCAGGAATGGCAGTAAAAACAGCAGGATTAACCACAGATACGGCAGCGCAATCACCAGCTTACGCCCGTGGGCCATCTGCTGGCGCGCCAGCCACAGGGCAAAACCGCCGGGCTTTTTGCCGCCGGCTGGAGGTTCTAATGTGCTCATCGCCCTCTCCTTACACCGTCAGAACAACGCAGCTATCGGCGTCCCAGCACAAGCGAACTTCATCACCCCAGGTCGGCATGCCTTTGCGATGGCGATGTTCGTTTTGCAGCTGGGCGCTTATCATCTGCCCGCTTTTGAGACGGACATGATAGATAGACAGATCGCCGAGGTAGGCAATATGGATAACCTCGCCTACCGCAAAGTTAAAGCCGTCCGCCGGCGGTTCGTCGCAGAGCATGATTTTCTCAGGACGCAGCGCCACCCAGACCGGCACGTTATCCACCACCGAGGCATCCGGATCGACCTTCAGCGGATGTACCAGCCCCGGCGCATTCAGTACCAGACCATCTTCCAGCCGCTCTTTGACCAGCCCTTCGAAGACGTTTACCGAACCGATAAACTCGGCGCTATAGCGAGTCGTCGGATGTTCATAGATCTCCTCCGGCTCGCCTATCTGCACGAACTTGCCGCGGTTCATGATGGCGATACGACCCGCCATGGTCATCGCCTCTTCCTGATCATGGGTGACCATCACGCAGGTGACGCCGACGCGCTCAAGAATATCCACCACCTCAAGCTGCATCCGGTCGCGCAGTTTTTTATCTAACGCGCCCATCGGTTCATCGAGCAGCAGCAGTTTCGGCCGCTTCGCCAGACTACGCGCCAGCGCCACGCGCTGACGCTGGCCGCCGGAAAGCTGGTGCGGCTTGCGTTTGGCGAACTCCTGCATATGCACTAACGCCAGCATCTCCTGGACACGGGCGTTAATCTCCGCCTTCGGCAGCTTGTCCTGCTTGAGACCAAAGGCGATATTTTGCTCAACAGTCATGTGCGGAAACAGCGCGTAAGACTGGAACATCATATTGATCGGCCGTTGATACGGCGGCACGCGCGCCAGGTCGACGCCATCCAGCACAATCTGCCCGGCGGTGGGCAACTCAAAACCTGCCAGCATGCGTAGCAACGTCGATTTCCCGCAGCCGGACGCGCCCAGTAAGGCAAATATTTCGCCTTTATAAATGGTGAGATTGACATCATCGACGGCGTGTTGCCCATCGAAGGATTTGGTTAAATTACGGATTTCCAGCAGCGGGGTCAGCGCTTTGGGGGCTTTCGCCTGTGGGCGGGGCATTGCGTCATTCACTCGGGTGCTCTCCGGCAAATACAATCACCGTATGGCCCGGTTGCCATACATTCTTCAGTTCTATGTCCGCCAGCGAATAGCAGGTCAGACCTTTACAGGCCCGGCGTACCGGGCCTGATGGCGTTATTTTCCGCTTTTCACTTTGGTCCATGCGCGGGTGCGCACGCGATCAATCTTCGGATCCTGCACCTTGAGGGTGAACAGCTTGGCGAAGACATCCTCCGGCGGGTAAATCGCTGGGTTGTTACGGATATCGGCGCTGACCAGCGGCGTCGCCTCTTTGTTGCCGTTAGCGTAGTAGACGTGATCGCTGATGTGGGCGATGACCTCCGGGCGCAGCAGATAGTTCAGGAACTGATAGGCTTCGTCTTTATTTTTGGCATCCGCCGGCATGGCGAAGACATCAAAGAAGGCCAGCGCCCCCTCTTTCGGAATGAAGTAGGAGATATTGACGCCGTTCTTCGCCTCTTTGGCCCGATTCGCCGCCTGCCAGACATCGCCCGCCCAGCCAATCGCGACGCAGATATCGCCGTTTGCCAGGTCATTAATATATTGCGAAGAGTGGAAGTAACGGATATTGGGCCGCAGCTTCAGCAGCAGATCGGTTGCCGGTCCGGTGTAATCATCGGCTTTGGTGCTGTTTGGATCTTTACCGAGATAGTTCAGCACCGTCGAGAAAATCTCTTCCGGGGCATCAAGGAAGGAGACGCCGCAGCTTTTCAGCTTCTCAAGGTTTTCCGGTTTCAGCACCAGATCCCAGCTGTTTAACGGCACGTCTTTACCCAGCGCCGCTTTCACTTTATCGACGTTATAGCCGATGCCGGTGGTCGCCCACATGTACGGCATCGCATATTTGTTATCGGGATCGTGACGCGCCACCAGTTGTAAAACTTTCGGGTCGAGGTTTTTCCAGTTCGGCAGTTTACTTTTATCAAGCGGCTGGAACACTCCGGCCGCCAGCTGGCGTTCAAGGAAGCTTGCCGACGGCACCACCAGATCGAACCCGGTGCTGCCGGCCATTAATTTACCTTCCAGCACCTCGTTGGAATCAAATACGTCATACACCACTTTAATTCCGGTCTCTTTTTCAAAATTGGCGACCGTGTCCGGCGCAATATAATCAGACCAGTTATAGACGTGCAGCGTTTTTTGTTCCGCTGCGAGCGAGCCGGCAGAAACGGCCATCAGCGCACCCGTAATCACACCTGTTAACCATTTTTTACCCAAGGCGGTCATATCTCTGTTTCCTTCTCAAGGCCCGTTAATTCACGGACGCAATAGACGAACCTGAACGCATGCAAGAATCATGCATATTTTTCATTGCCTGAGATAAGGAGAGGAAACCTCTCCCTGATTGGCTGCCCGCAAATGGACGCCTCGCCAGAATAACTGTAGCCAGAATAAGAGGATATAGCCCAGGCAAAAAAACGCCCTGGATCATATTTCCAGCCAATAAAGGTCTACGAGATAAAAGCGAAGCGGTAAAACAGCAGTGAATAATTCTTTAAATGAGGGTTTGTGACAGAATAAATAAGCAACCGCCATCGCAGCGGCTGCTTTTATTAATTAGTGCAGAAAATGGTATTGCACTTCTTCGGCTGCGGCCTCTTCTTCCTGCTCTTCCGCTTTATACAGTAGTTGATTGGCGCCGGCTTCCAGAATGACCATCGAGACCTGCTCTTCGCTCTGGCGGAAGAACCAGGCAAACTGTTCGAGAGTGACGCCCGCGCCAACGGGCAGCGCCTGGCAGACCACCAGCTTCGGCAGGTTATCATCCTGAATATCAAGGAACGCTTTTACGGTCAGCGAACTGGCGTTAATCGCCGACAGATCCGCCGACAGCGGCAGCAGCGCAGAGGGCTTCACTTCCGCCAGCGCCGAAAACAACACCACGTTGTCCAGCAGGTCGATTTTGGCATCGAAAATACCGTCGAAATTCTGCATATGCGGCAGGTGCAACGCCTGGCAGGAGTCGCACTCAAAAAAACTGATGCCTAACTCGTCGAGCCAATGACGTAATGTATCAAGACCCGGAACGACCAGTGAATCCATAGTGCCTGTGACCTCTTGCTGGATAAAAAACGACGCATAGCTTACGCAAAAAATGCGTCGCATTCCATGAAAGGATAACGAAGTGACGCTACCCTCCCATTTTTAGACAATATCCAGGCGTGGCCTGGCGCTCGATCCACGCGATCATTCGCCCGGCAATATCGACGTGAGTGGTGGTTTCAATCCCTTCCAGCCCCGGTGACGCGTTAACTTCCATCACCAGCGGACCGCGGTGGGCGCGCAGGATATCCACGCCTGCCACGTCCAGACCCAGCGTTTGCGCTGCTTTAATCGCCATCTCCCGCTCCTGATCGCTAAGCGTGGCCGTAGTGGCGACGCCGCCGCGGTGCAGGTTAGAGCGAAAATCGCCCTCCTTCGCCCGCCGCTCAATCGCCGCCACTACTTCATCGCCAACCACCAGGCAGCGGATATCGCACCCTTTTGCCTCAGCGATATATTCTTGCACCAGAATGTGCGCATTAAGGCCCCGGAAGGCGTCAATCACGCTTTCCGCCGCCTGCCGCGTTTCCGCCAGCACCACGCCGATCCCCTGCGTCCCCTCCACCAGTTTAACCACCAGCGGCGCGCCGCCGACCATGGCGATCAGATCGCTGGTGTCGTCCGGGGAATGGGCAATGCCGGTGACCGGTAGGTCGATCCCCTGACGCGCCAGCAACTGCAGCGAGCGCAGCTTATCGCGGGCGCGGGTAATCGCCACCGACTCGTTTAGCGGATAGCTGCCCAGCAGTTCGAACTGCCGCAGCGCGGCGGTGCCGTAATAGGTGATAGCCGTGCCGATGCGCGGAATGACTGCATCAAAATGGGGCAACTGCCGCCCTTTGTAGTGAATCGAGGAGGCCACCGGGCTGACGCTCATATAGCAGGAGAGCGGATCGAGGATCTCGACCTGATGCCCGCGTTTTTGCGCGGCTTCACGCAAGCGGCGGCAAGAATAAAGCGTTCCATCCCGGGATAATATAGCGATTTTCACCCAACACCTCTTAGAAAATAACTGGCAGCCAGCACTCTGCGTTTGCAGGGTGAAGTGTATAGGGAATCAGCGCGTTGCCCAGCCCTGTTTATGCAAATAGTCGAGAATAAACGGCCGGCTCTCTTTGATGATGGTGCGGCGGATATGGTCGCTCCAGGTATCGCGGCGGGTATTGCTGCCGCGCGACAGATAATAGTCCGCCAGCTGTTCGTCGTACTGCGCCAGCACCTGTTGATCAAGCGGCTGGTAGTGATTCTCATGCACCAGCATCGCAGGCGGAATACGCGGCTTAACCTGCGGGTCGTCAGCAGGCCAGCCAAGGCACAGGCCAAACAGCGGCAACACGTGTTTCGGCAGCTGCAGCAGCTCGGTTACCGCGTCAATGTTATTACGCAGGCCGCCAATATAGACGCCGCCTAATCCCAGGGATTCCGCGGCGATTAAGGCATTCTGCGCCATTAGCGCGGTGTCGACGACGCCCAGCAGCAGCTGTTCAGCCAGTCCCAACTGCGCTTGCGGGCAAATTTGCAGGTGGCGATTGAAATCGGCGCAGAATACCCAAAACTCCGCCGCCTGCGCCACGTGCTGCTGGCCGCCGGTCAACGGAACCAGCTGCTCACGCATCTGCGGGTCGGTAATGCGAATAATCGAGGTACATTGTAAAAAGCTGGAGCTGGATGCCCCTTGCGCCCCGGCGATGATAGCCTCACGCTGTTCGTCGCTAATCGGCGCGTCGGTAAAATGGCGGATGGAACGGTGGTTGCGCAGCAGATCAATGGTCGGCGTCATGGCGTTTTTCTCTTTCGGACGGGGTAGAAGATGAGGTCTTATTATCGGTCAACTGCGGCGCGACAATTTTCGCTATTCGCCACATTAAGGCTATCGCCGCCGGGATCATCAGCAGGATCCCGGCAAAGATCATGATGAGCGCCGCCGTCGGGCTGGCAAACGGCGCCGGCAGCTGAACATACTGGTTCAATGACAGCCAGGCCAGCGTCAGCAGCGCCATGCCGACGAGCTCAACAATCAGAATACTTTTGGGTAATGCGGCAGGCGAT
The DNA here is from genome assembly GCF_051207495.1 of Klebsiella sp. K-3. NCBI lineage: Bacteria > Pseudomonadati > Pseudomonadota > Gammaproteobacteria > Enterobacterales > Enterobacteriaceae > Klebsiella > Klebsiella sp. K-3. Next base: position 279,967 of record NZ_JBPNXF010000009.1, read on the forward strand.
CGCATAACGCTCCTCAATATACTCATGCCGCGCACATCGCTGGCGGGTCTGTATAGGGTCTTGCAGCAGATGATATTTATCAAGCATAACCCGCAACCATCGCTATAAAAGGTAAAACCTTCTTCCCCTTGCTAACGGAACGCGGCATCATAGCCACATTCGCCATCCGGCTGAGATTTAAGGAGAGAAGCATGTTTACCGTTATTTTTGGTCGCCCAGGTTGCCCGTATTGCGTTCGCGCCAAAGAGCTGGCTGAAAAACTGAGCACCGAGCGCGATGACTTCAGCTATCGCTACATTGATATCCACGCGGAAGGCATCAGCAAAGCCGATCTGGAAAAAACCGTCGGTAAGCCGGTAGAAACCGTACCGCAGATTTTCGTCGATCAGAAACACATCGGCGGCTGCACGGATTTCGAAGCCTGGGCGAAAGAAAATCTCGGCCTGTTTGCTTGAGAGACTTCACTCTTCCATTGAGTGCCTGCGTCTGGCGTCCAGCCAGACGCTAATAAATAAAAAGCATAGCGCCCCGAGCGCGCACCAGAACACCGCGCTAAAAAGCCACGCCAGTTCCTGCCAAAACGATCGATGAGTAATAAAGAACATCCGCATCACCACCAGACAAACCGGTGCCGCCAGCATGGCGCCAATCAGCGGACGTATGACGCGCCGGCCTGGGGATAAACAGCTCGCCACCGCGCCAGGCAGCACAAAGAACAGCAGCCCAAGCTCGGGGTTGCCCGTTTGCCGAAAAGCCCCTTTCATATGCAGCAACAGCGATAAACAGACCACAATAAACAGAAAGAACCCACAAATTATACCGGCCCACGCGCGCTCAGATTTCACGACATCCTCCTGATTTCGCCTCTAACTATCTTTCACTTCATCCAGTCAGAAATAGCATTCTGGCAGTCCATGCTTATAACGCTCCCGTCAGAGTAAAACGATTGTGACTAGCCGCAGCAACCAGGAAAGATTAAACTAGCGGCACTGTTTTATCGGTATTAACGGGATGCCAGAATAACGTTCGGCATAGTGCGAACGCTTGAGCAACCTTAGACCAAAAAACCATTTCCTTCAACAACTTACTAGTAAACGAGAAGTTGGCTTTCGTGAATATAAACGTCGCAGATTTGTTAAACGGGAATTACATCCTGTTATTGTTTGTTGTACTCGCACTGGGTCTTTGCCTGGGGAAACTTCGCCTCGGGTCAGTACAACTTGGTAATTCCATTGGCGTTTTAGTCGTTTCTTTATTATTAGGTCAGCAGCACTTCGCCATTAACACTGATGCGCTAAATCTTGGCTTTATGCTGTTTATTTTCTGCGTCGGCGTCGAAGCTGGCCCCAACTTTTTTTCGATTTTTTTCCGCGACGGCAAAAACTATCTGATGCTGGCGCTGGTGATGGTGGCCAGCGCGATGTTAATCGCTATGGGGCTGGGCAAATTGTTTGGCTGGGACATCGGCCTGACCGCCGGGATGCTGGCGGGAGCCATGACTTCCACCCCGGTGCTGGTGGGCGCTGGCGATACCCTGCGCCACTTCGGCCTGCCCAGCGATCGGCTGGCGCAGTCGCTTGACCACCTGAGCCTCGGTTACGCCCTGACCTACCTGGTTGGCCTGGTGAGCCTGATCGTCGGCGCGCGCTATATGCCGAAGCTGCAGCATCAGGATCTGCAGACCAGCGCCCAGCAGATCGCCCGCGAGCGCGGTCTGGATACCGACTCCAAGCGTAAAGTCTATCTGCCGGTTATCCGCGCCTACCGCGTCGGCCCGGAATTGGTCGCGTGGGCGGACGGCAAAAATCTTCGTGAGCTGGGGATTTACCGCCAGACCGGCTGCTATATCGAACGTATTCGCCGTAACGGTATCCTGGCGAACCCGGATGGCGACGCGGTACTGCAGATGGGCGACGATATCGCGCTGGTTGGCTACCCGGACGCCCATGCCCGCCTCGACCCAAGCTTCCGTAACGGTAAAGAGGTGTTTGACCGCGACCTGCTCGATATGCGTATCGTCACCGAAGAGATTGTGGTTAAGAATCATAACGCCGTCGGCCGCCGCCTGGCGCAGCTGAAGCTGACCGATCACGGCTGCTTCTTAAACCGGGTGATCCGCAGCCAGATTGAAATGCCAATCGATGATAACGTGGTGCTTAATAAAGGCGACGTGCTGCAGGTGAGCGGCGACGCCCGCCGCGTAAAAACCGTCGCTGACCGCATCGGCTTTATTTCGATTCACAGCCAGGTGACCGACCTGCTGGCTTTCTGCGCCTTCTTTATCGTCGGCCTGATGATCGGCATGATCACCTTCCAGTTCAGCTCGTTCAGCTTCGGTATCGGTAACGCTGCCGGCCTGCTATTCGCCGGTATTATGCTCGGTTTCCTGCGCGCCAACCATCCGACCTTCGGCTATATCCCGCAGGGGGCGTTGAATATGGTGAAGGAGTTCGGCCTGATGGTGTTTATGGCCGGTGTCGGCCTGAGCGCCGGCGCGGGTATTAATAACGGTCTGGGCGCCATTGGCGGGCAAATGCTGGCCGCCGGTCTTATCGTCAGCCTGGTGCCGGTGGTGATCTGCTTCCTGTTCGGCGCCTATGTGCTGCGCATGAACCGCGCGATGCTGTTCGGCGCGATGATGGGCGCGCGTACCTGCGCCCCGGCGATGGAAATTATCAGCGATACCGCGCGCAGCAATATTCCCGCGCTCGGCTACGCTGGCACCTACGCTATCGCCAACGTGCTGCTCACCCTTGCCGGTACGCTGATCGTCATCATCTGGCCGGGCCTTGGCTAGCCCCGGCCGAAAATTTTTAACTTTTTCGCAAAAAAATCGGTGATGAACAGAACTTTTTCCCAGGATGTCAGTCATAACTAGTGCCACTGCTTTTCTTTGATGTCCCCATTTTGTGGAGCCCATCAACCCCGCCGTTTAGGTTCAAGGTTGATGGGTTTTTTGTTGCCTGAA